>WTJX01000578.1 GCA_011524675.1 Cytophagales bacterium | reverse complement strand
TGGAGTCAAGCAGGTGGTTCTATGGAAGCTGATAGTGCTGGAGTATGGTGGGATAGTATGCCAGTACACGAAAGGATGAATTTTGCTGCATACAAAGACAATCGAGAAAGTATTCAAGCGAATTGGGATAAAGAGTTCGGAGATAGAAAAAACGAGATTGTTATCATTGGTCGTAATATGGATAAGGAACAAATCAGGTGGCAGCTAGCCGCTTGCTTAGAAACAGATAAGGAAATCAAAGAAATTGACTTCAAGAGAAGTCGAGAAGACATCTGGCCAATAGAACATGCTTAACTCAAACATAGCTTTTAACGTAAGCGTTCGGTTAAGCCCCTTTAGCTCTTTTGCAGGCAAAAAAGTAATACATGATTTACCGAATACTTACCTTTTAACATATAATAGATAAAAAAGACACAAGAAGTTAGACAAAAGAATTAATTCCTTTTGTCTTGCTTCTTGTGTCTCGAAAATTGTAAATAGTCGATCATACAATAGTAAATTGAAATCCTTCACTTTTTGATTACTTTAATACCTCTACTTATGCTGGCTTGTTGCTGAAAATAGACTAAGGTTTATTTTTCTTAACGTAGCCACTCTCATTTTGTCCAATAAAAGCACAAATAACAAAATGCACTCATTATTCCGTATAAAATCTGAAAAGGCTCTGCAAAAAATGGTTTTGCAGAGCCTTTGTCTTATGGGTTAATGTTTCTTGAGTCCGTATATATTTATTTCTCTGTCATTTTTTTGCTCTTTGCCTGTGTTGCTCCTTCCTTTGTCTACATAAGATTGTAGCAAATTGGTCAAGTGTTTTACTTTGTCTGGATATTGAGCTTGTAGGTTTTTTGTTTCGGCTATGTCCTTGGAGAGGTCAAACAATTGTACTTGTGGAGCATCTTTTGGAGAGGCATTGGGTCTAGGGTCACTCCAACCGCCACTACCTGGGCAGAGGGCTAACTTCCAGTTTCCTTCTCTGATGGCAAAAGAACCGTTGATGGAATGATGTACTATGGTTTTTCTATCTTCTGTGTAAGAGGGATTTTTTAGGGTAGATAAAAAAGATATCCCATCTACAGCATCGCTATCTTTTAGTTTAGTAGCTGTGATTTCGGCGCACGTAGCAATAAAGTCTGTCATGCAGGTAAGCCTTTGAGTTACTGTACCTGCTTTGACTACTGCGGGCCATCTCACAATGAAAGGTACACGATGCCCACCATCATAGATGTCTGCTTTATGTCCCCTCAAGTCTCCATTTGGGGAGTGACCTTTAGCTATTAGGTCGGGTATTCTTGCCGCTGGAGAGCAGCCGTTGTCTGTAGAGAATATGACTAGGGTATTTTCGTTGAGCTTGTGTTTGTCTAAAGCTTTGAGTACCTCACCTACTACCCAGTCGGTTTCCATCAAAAAATCACCATACTTCCCAAGTTCGGACTTTCCTTTCCATTTTTCGCTCGGTACGATGGGTGTATGTGGTGAGGTAAGTGGCAAGTATAAAAAGAAGGGTTTATCTTCTTTGGCTCTTTGGTTGATGTAGTTTACTGATTGTTCTGCAAAATCTCTCAAACATTTGTTTGCTTCAAAGCTTTCGGTAGAAGGACCTAATCTTTTTTTACTAAAAAAGCTTTTGCTTACGGTAGGTATTTCGAAGGCATGGTCATTTTGAATATACAGATATGGCGCCATATCCAAGGAAGCAGCAATGCCAAAGAAGTAGTCAAAGCCATTGGCTGTAGGGGTGATGGCTGGTTTGGTATAGTCTATTTCCCATCCTTTTCCTTCGTGTCCTTCTTTCTTTTCATAATTGTCTAGCATTTGCCAGCCTATACCTAAATGCCACTTTCCTATGCAAGCAGTATGATAACCTTTTTGTTTGAGTAGGCTTGCAGCGGTAGTTTCATCTTTTTTGATTAGAGGCTCATCCGAAGGCTTTACGAAAACATGGTGTGATAGCCTTGTTCTCCAGTTGTATCTTCCTGTCAATAATGAATAGCGTGAGGGTGTGCAGACAGAAGATGAAGTATGTGCATCTGTGAAACGCATTCCTTCTTTGGCTAGACGGTCGAGATGTGGCGTTGCTGCTTTGCCTGTGGTATGTGATACGTCTCCTATGCCCATGTCGTCTGCAAATATGAAGATGATGTTTGGACGCTTGGTATCTATTTTTTTTGCATTTAAGAAGCATGCAGATAGTAAAATGATAAATAGTGATGTTGCTTTACGCATAAAATGAATTTTTAAGTTAAAAAAAGTATACATTTTGCCTTACAAAGGTACATGATACAATTTTACTACTATACTTTCTATAATCCGAAATATAAGGGGGTGTTGATTAGACATAGGTATTTCTACACATTTTTACACATATCTACGCGTATTCTAAGCTGAATAAGCTGGATTTTATTCCACGAAAGTGACATTTTTTAGTGATTAGAGATTAGTGTTTAGTGATTAAATACAGGTGTGAAAAGTTGAAGGTTATGGACTTAAAGGCGTTATGGGTGTTGAGTTATGAGTTATGAATGATGAGTTTTTTTAGTGATTAGTGTGATTAATAAAGTGTTTGGGTAATAAAAAGGCTTATTGCTTATGGCTCATAAAGACGTAGAGACGTGAAAGGTTGTAGTATCTAAAAAGGGTAGGAGAAAAACTTGGCAGCTTTTCTCCTAGTAGATAATTATTTTTTTCCTTTTTTCACTCCGTAAAGGTCTATTTCTCTATCATTTTTTTGCTCTTTTCCTTTGGTACTTCTTCCTTTGTCTACGTATGATTGTAGTAGTGCTGTAAGGCTTTTTACTTTGTCTGGATATTGCTCTTGCAGGTTATTTTTTTCTCCTATGTCTTTGGAGAGGTCAAATAGTTGTACTTGGGGAGCGTCTTTTGGTTGTCTTCCAGGTCTTGGATTACTCCATCCGCCACTACCAGGGCAAAGGGCTAGCTTCCAGTTTCCTTTTCTGATGGCAAAGTTACCGTCTATGGAATGATGTATAATGTCTTCTCTATCTCCTACTATGCTATGATCTTTTAATGTTGATAAGAATGAGATACCGTCTACGCTTGATGCTTTGTCTAGCTTTGCTCCTGTGATTTCTGCACAGGTGGCTATAAAGTCTGTAGTACAGGTAAGCCTATCTGTAACGGTGCTTTCTTTAACTACTGCTGGCCACCTCACGATGAAAGGTACTCTGTGCCCACCGTCGTAGATGTCTGCTTTGTGTCCTCTTAAGTTTCCATTTGGGTAGTGTCCTTTAGCTATTAGATCAGGGATTTTTGCCGCTGGAGAGCAACCGTTGTCTGTAGAGAATATGACTAGGGTGTTTTCGTTGAGCTTGTGTTTGTCTATGGCTTGCAGTACTTCTCCTACTACCCAGTCTGTTTCCATTACAAAGTCTCCATAACTACCGATATCTGATTTTCCTTGCCATTTTTCACTAGGTACTATAGGAGTATGTGGTGAAGTAAGTGGTAAATATAAAAAGAAGGGTTTGTCTTCTTTGGCTCTTTGATCTATGTATTCTACTGACTTGGCAGCGAAATCTCTTAAACAGTTTACGGCTTCAAAGTCTGCTGCTGCCGCTCCCATTCTTCTAAAACCTTTGCTGACAGTAGGGATTACGCTGGCGCGGTCATTTTCTATGTATACATAAGGTGGCATGTCTAGAGATGCGGTGATGCCAAAGAAATAATCAAAACCATTGGCTGTAGGGGTGATGGCTGGTTTGCTATAGTCTATTTCCCATCCTTTGCCTTCTTGTCCTTCTTTCTTTTCATAATGGTCAAGCAACTGCCATCCTATACCTAGGTGCCACTTTCCTACGCAAGCAGTATGATAACCCTTTTTCTTTAACAGACTTGCTACAGTGGTTTCATCTTTTTTGATCAAAGGTTTTTCTGCTGGCGTGTTGAATACATGGTGCGATAGACGTGTTCTCCAGCAATATCTACCTGTAAGTAATGAATAGCGTGAGGGTGTGCAGACAGAAGATGAAGTATGTGCATCTGTGAAGCGCATTCCTTCTTTGGCAAGACGGTCGAGGTGTGGCGTTGCTACTTTTCCTGTGGTATGTGATACGTCCCCTATGCCCATATCATCTGCAAATATAAAGATGATGTTTGGTCGCTTGGTATTCAGCTTTTGAGCATTTAGAATACTAGCAGACACTAGAATAAAAAATATTGAAATTGTTTTTTTCATAATATAAAAAATAATATAAACCTTAGTGGCAAAAATATAGAATGTAATATTACTATACCACCCATTATCTTACTAAATATAGAGGGGTGTGGTTATAAGAAGTTTTTCAAAAAAATTTTGGTATGTGATGTGCATGGCAAAAAATGTGAAAAATCTTCGTTTATAAACAGTAAAGGCTGATTTTTTAGCTCTTGAAATCTTTAAAAACATGTATAATTTTCTAATAAATAAGTCGTGACAGACTAACTCATAATTACTAAATGAGCTAAAAAAAATGTGAAAAAATGTGAAAAAATGTGAAAAAATGTTTACTATATGTGAATTAATGTGATTAAGTAGAGTAAAAATGTATTCGTAATATTTGACTTAGGTAAGGGAACAAAAATAATTGTAGATTAAAAAACGAATGATTTTAGTAGAAAGCAAAGTTTTAGCAAGCTAAAGCTTTGCTTTCTAACGATAAGGTGAACTAAGTACAAAAGCTTAGTTATGCAAAGCCTTCTACAAGTGGGCAAACAAATTAGGCTTAGCTTACTTTGTCACTGCTGTATTTTACTGTATCACTATTTTTTTGGCATATCCTGTTTGAGTTTCTCTGAGTAAGTAAACACCTGCTTTGAGTGTGGAAACATCTATGCTTGCATCATTTTGTGTAATTACCTTAGAAAGTATAGGCGTTCCTTCCAAGTTAATGAGTTCTAGTGATGTAGAGACAAAGTTTGTAGGCAGTTGTTTTAGCTGTAACATACCATTTGTTATTGGGTTTGAGATAAAAACATTGCTTTGATGCAGTATGCCATCATCTACATCACTGATGACGCTTGTCTTACTACTTGTTTGAAAAACCAATCGAGTAAACGTTACAGCGTTTGTGGTGGATGTATTTTGTACAGTAATGGTTGTTGTTTCTCCTTCATAAAAATCAATTGTACCACTATTAATAATATAATTTTCGGTGGTTAAGGATACATCATATGTGTTAGAGCTACCATTATTGGCGGATACTGTTATTTCTGAAATACCTGAACTTACATAAGCTCTGATAAGTAGTTTTGTACGTACCGTGTCTGCACTAGAATCATCTGTAGGAAGTACTATCTCGCCTAAGATTACGTCTTGAGTTACGCTCTCTCCAGGTGCTAACAAATATTCACCAGTAATAAGGTTTATATTACTAGCTGACTCTCCATCAATTTTATCTTGAACCCATTCGGTAATATCCTTTTGAGCAAAAGTAGTACTTACAGTAAACATGAATAATAAAAATATAAATCTCATATGTAATAAAAATTAAAATTTGAAAATATAAAACGTACTTTTAACGTTTTTGTTGAATGTGAATTTATATCTAAAAATTAATGTGACGCTATTTTTTAATGTGTATTACGTGTACACAATATTTCATTTTTACATCTATGTCAAACAG
>WTJX01000179.1 GCA_011524675.1 Cytophagales bacterium | reverse complement strand
TACTATTTCCGTAGTTTACTGTGTTTTTGCAACTAAAGGATTCACAACAAGTTTATCATCATATGAATTTCATAAAATTTATTACAACAAGCAGTTTACTTTTTTTCTTCAGCTATACCCTATTTGCTCAGGCAACCGTTGATGAAAATTCGGCTATACTTTGTAGCGATGGTATTGATAATGACGGTGATGGTCTGATTGATTGTTATGATGGAGACTGTTATAACTTCGTTTCCTCATGTCATGAAACCACCGAATACTTAGAAGATAATGCCGGTTGTAAAGTAATTATTCCTACAACTGACCGATTTACATTGGTTGAAGAATGGCGCACAACCAATGTGATGTATGACTCTAGGATTCCTTTGGTGGGAGATGTAGATAACGATGGCAGGACAGAAGTAGTAGCCTCCAATGAAGGCTTTACCTATGTAATAGATGGGGAGACAGGCATAATAAAAAGCCAAATAGACCAAGGCATAAATGGTACTGGTGGCTTGGCCATTGCAGACTTGGATAAAGGGGATGGTACTACTCAAATATTTTTTGTTAGTAATGGTACACTGACCCGACTCAACTACAATGGTAGTAGCTTTACAAGTTCATCTACATCAAGTAGCAATTCAGAGACTGTAAATATTGCTGACTTTAATGAAGATGGGGACGCGGAAATATTTGTGGATGGGCAAATATATACAGAAGACTTGAGTCGTATTATGACTCTACCTGTTTCTGGCGGTACAGGTAGAGATTTTGCTGTGGCGGTTGACATTTTGCCTCAAAGTAGTAGTTGTGCTACTTGTGATGGACTAGAATTCGTAGCAGGAACTAAAGTATATGCTGTTAATATAAATGATGGTACTTATTCCGTTGCTGCCTCACTAGATACACTAGGCTTAGAATCCGGCTATACGGCTGTGGTGGATATGAATGATGATGATGAGTTGGATATCATAGTAGCGGACAATGTAAACCATAAGGTTTACGTTTGGAGTCCAGTTACAGAAAAACTTCTTTCTACGCCTTATGAACTAACAACCACTGGAGAATCAAGAACAAATATGGGGCGACCAAACATTGGAGACTTTGACAATGATGGTAAGCCAGAAATAGGCATGGCTACACAAGTAGGGCAATATATGGTATTGGATGTAAATGCTACTGATTCCTTGATAAAAGCAGCAAGCACAAGCATTAATGATTACTCCTCAGGCTTTACAGGGAGTTCTGTCTATGATTTTGAGGGAGACGGCATCAATGAAATTGTCTATAGAGATCAAGATTCACTAAGAGTTTATAGGCAAGACGGTAGTAATCTAAACGTGATTGGAAGCATAGCTTGTCGCTCTCTTACTAGACATGAATACCCTGTGGTAGTAGATGTAGATAATGATGATGCTACAGAAATCCTTTGTGCTTGTGCAAACCCTGATAGGCGAAATGCAAGTATTATCTCTGTAAGTGCTTCTAATACAGAATGGATCAGAGCTAGAAAAGTATGGAATCAGCACAGTTATTTCAATGTAAATGTCAATGATGACTTGACCATACCACAATACCAGTCTAAACACCACTTATTCCCAAATCAAGCACTCAATAACTTTTTGGTACAATCTACTTATGTAGATCCTGTAAGTGGACTTCCTACCTCCAAAGGGAGAGATATCGCTATTGATACAAGTTTTGACGCTCAAGTAGAAGGCTTTTGTGATCATGATATGGTGATATACAAATACAAAATTATAAATAGAGGTAATCTGAGTATTCCTAGCAATACTGCGATTAATTACTCTTATGACATTAACAATATCGCAGACCAAAAAAGTAATGGAGATAGAATCTCATTTATCAGAAATGTCAATGAGATAATCCCAGCAGGAGACACCTTATTGCAAGTAGATACAGTAGAGTTTAGAGGAGTACCTTTTAATGTAGTAATCAAGCTGAATACTGAAGACCCCACAGCAACTGCAATTTCAACCGACAAATATATATATGGTGAGTGTAATAGCGATAATAAGCCTTATCACAACAACTTTACTTTTCTAAGTAATTTGGATACCTGCAAAGAATTGAAGGCTCTAAATGATACGATTACCGTATTGTCTAGCGAAGTAGTCAGCTGGAGTAGTATTCTAGATAATGACATTATAAACTTTTCGGCGGAAGACTTTAACGGCTTTAAGTTTAACTTCAAGAGGTATATAGATACTTTAACTACGAATGCGTTCTCTAATATGACTCCGGGCACATCTATAACAGATATCATCGCCGACTCTACTATTGGCGAAGGTAATGTTTCATTTACTTACACTCCGTTAGATTTTGCTCCTATAGATAGTATTCTTATTGACTCCTTTCAATATGAAATTTGTCATTCAACTATTCCAAACTTGTGTAGTTCAGCTTGGGTATTTATCAGATTTGAATACCAGTCAGATGTGCCAGAAGGCTTCAATGCCAATGATGGTGTTTTTGAAATCCCGAATTTCAATGTTGAGTTTTTCCCTGAAAATATCATAAAAATATACAACCGTTGGGGAAATAAAGTATATGAAGCTAGTCCTTATAACAATGACTGGGATGGTAAAAGTAGTACTGGACAGGAACTGCCTGTAGGTACATATTTTTACGTTTTGGATAGGCGCAAAGAAGGCTTTAAGATCGAAACTGGATTTGTCTATTTGAATAGGTGATGTTGTATCCATTCGGTAAACCACATATTGAGTTTTAGCTTTTCTTGATTTTTCACTAAATACTCTCTGTGGATAAAGCTTTTAGCGATTAGCTTTTATTTTATTACAAAATATATAGCACATAATTTTCTTTAAAATAGTCAACAATTTATGGACTATTGGTCATAGACATATTATGAAGAAACAAAAAAGCTAACTGCTAATACCTAATCTAATAGCCAAAAGCTCATGGGAATAAAGACGTACTTTACCGAATGCTTACCTAGTTTTAAGTACTTTGATACTTTAAAGAAAGTATCTTTTATACTTCGTACGTTGTAGCTTGTACTTAAAGCTGATTTTTGTTATATATAGTTATAAGAATACTCACTTTTATCCACTAGAAAGCTTTGCTAAACCATCTTTTGTACTTATTCAGCATTGTACAAAACTTTAACTAAGCACAAAACATTAGTTACGCAACCCCTTCTCCATCCATTATTTCTTTAATACTTTTTTATCTCCTTTGTAAAACACTAGCAATAGTATAGGAATCAATAACAAATCTGCTAAAATGGCAAAAATCAATGTAAGGCTTATGAGCAAGCCAGTGTAAAGAGTGCCTTGAAAAGAAGAAAAAATCAAGGTCAAAAACCCTGCGATCAAAATACACGAAGTAACTATAATAGCTTTTCCTGTAGATAAGAATGTACGTTTGATGGCATACAAAAGACTTCTATTTTTGCTAAGTTCAAGTTTGAGCTTACTCATAAAATGTATGGTATCATCTACTGCTATCCCAAAAGCAATGGTAAATATGATGGCTGTGGACATTTTTATTCCTACTCCAAAAAAACCTATGATCCCAGCTACCCAAAGCAAGGGAATGACATTGGGAATAAGAGAAATAACGATAATCTTCAAAGACTTGTACAATAAGCCCATAAGAATAGCAATAACGCCAAAGGCTATAGCCAGTCCTTGCAGCATGTTTACAGAAAGGTTGTCATTGGTTTGATCTATCAAGTCCATGCTACCCGTGATGCGATAATTTAGCAAGCTATTAGGCTTAGTTTTTATATAATCATAAAAGGCTTGTTTGTGTTTGAGGGCTTTGTTGCTTCCCACGTCGATCATGTTTCCACTCATACGAGCTTCTGTACCAGAACGAGAAATAATGATTTGGAGTGGCTTAGCATTTTTAAATTTTTTCAGTTTACGTACTGTTCTATCAAAGTCTTTCTTATTTGAGGGTAGCTTGTAGTAGTCTGGCAAAGCACTATGTGTAGCTCTATTCAGTGCTTTGATGGCTGTAAGAGGAGAAATTATATTTTTGATATGAAACTCATTACTTACATAGCTTTCTATTTCATTGAGTTCTTGTACTACCTCATAATCAAAAAAAGTACGAGATGTATCTTTCAAGCTAACAGCTAACTCAAAGGGTCTTACGCCAGAAAACAGTTCTTCAAAAAAGAGAAAATCTTGTTTTATCGGATCATTGTCTGAAAGTTCGTCAACAATTTTAGCATCAACTTTTATCAAGGATATACCTACGAAAGAAAGGGCTGTAACTAAAACAAAAAATGCGACTACAGTTTTTTGATGTCCTAACAGCCAAATAAAAACATTTCTAAGGGTATTGTTCCAAAACAAATGTTTTCCTTTCCTATCAATAATTTGAGGCTTTTTTTGAAAAATGAGAATACTGGGTAATAATGAAAAAGCTAAAATAAAAGCTAAAAAAACGCCTAATGCTGTGTATAGTCCAAAACTAACGATAGGCTTGATCCCAGAGGTAGTGAGGGTAAGGAAACCGATGGCAGTAGTTACCGAGGTAAGGAAGGTTGCAAGCCCTACTTCTTTGAAGGTAGTTTTGATGGCTGTGATTTTGTCATGACCTGTACGGAGCTCTTCTAAGTATTTGGAAATAATATGTACCACATCTGACATACCTACGACAAACATGATAGTAGGCATCAGTACTGTCATAAGATTAATAGGATTGCTACTCATACCCATGGTACCTAACGACCACAATACAGAAAGTAATACGACTATCATAGGGACAATCACCCCCCACCATGACTTAAAGGAGACATATAAAAAAAGAATGATAAGTAATATAGAGGTACTCACAAAAATGATAAGCTCTTTTTTCATTTTCATGACATAGGCATACTCCGCTTTGATGCGACCAGCGAGGTGTTGTTCTTTAAAATCAGTTGTGGATAATAAATCTTTGAACGCTAGCATCAACTCCAATGATTCATCACGATTAATCATATTTTTATGTTTGATATAGATCGCTAGCGATTTTCCGTCTTTAGAAAAAAAAGAACCTATCATATCAGGGCTTTTGGAGATATAGGAGGAGTCAGCAGGAAGCTTATGCGGTTCATTTCTATGCAATGCAGGGTACTGTATAGCTCCCATCATACCTAATGCACTAATTTTCAATGATGTAGGTGAAATAACCTTATCTATGTAAGGTAGGTTTTTGATGTCTGTGGTAAGCTTAGCGACTTTATCTAAGAACTCTTTATCATAGATAGAGCCATCATTCTTTATGCCCAATAGCAGGTAATCACTGTCATTTTCAAACTTTTCTCTAAACTCTAAGAAAAACTGTATATCGGGGTCATCTTGTGGAAAATAGCTTTCAAAATCATAATCAAATTGTAATTTGGTTATGAAGTATAACTGTATCAATGTGATGATACTAAGAACAATGATAGTCCAGTTGGCTATTTTTTTATAATTCATGACTGTGTATTACTAGTATAAATTTAAATCAACAGTATAAACAGCTGATGATGAATATGGTTTTAAAAATCTTTTTTTAGATCAAAGGATTTTCTAGAGACAATAGTTATTTGTTCCATCCCTTTGATTTTCCCTTTATTTTAGTAAAGCAAAAACTAAATTACTGCTGAATAGTACGAAGTATAAAGTACCAAGT
>WTJX01000225.1:4656-5642 GCA_011524675.1 Cytophagales bacterium | reverse complement strand
GATTGATATTGTCTATTTGATTTTTTGCCATAAAATGAGAGTAAACCATATATAAAGCACCGAAGACAAAACCAGGAAGAGTAAAAAATGGAATAATAATAAGATCTAACTCCATCTTAGGAGCTAAGAAAATGCTTGCAAAAATTACTGAGGAGATACCTCCGGATGCTCCAAGAGAGTTGTAAGCTGGGTTGTTTTTATGTTTGAGAAAAGTAGGTATACTAGAAACAATGACACCTAATATGAATAGTAGCAAATACCCAAAAACACCAAAAATACTTGTTCCATATATTTGTTCAACACCTGTTCCAAACGCATATAAAGCATAAAGATTGAAACCAAGGTGCATATAATCTTTGTGTATAAAACCGGAAGTGATGAAACGATACCATTGTTTATGACGGTTTACGTCATATGGATTAAATATCCATTTGCTCATAATGTGTGGATTGTTCCAAGCATATATACTTGCTATTACAATAAGGACTAAAAGAATGGTATTTATACTCAACATAGTGAAGGCTGTGTTTTATAATTTTTTGGCTGTTTCTATAGTAATCTTAGATGCTTTGATGGCAGGTGCGACAGATGCAATAAGTGTAATCAAAAAGGTACTGATACCTACTGCCAAGAAATCTTTCCATTGCATAGCAACAGGATAAGCATCTAAGATGGATGTATCAGCACCTAGTCCAATAAATCCAAAAATTTGTTGCGCTTTACAAAATAAAAAACCAAATAGTAGCCCTATCATCGCACCAGAAAGTCCAATCAAAAAACCTTCAATAAGGTAAATTGCTTTAATCGTTTTTTGTGTGGCTCCCATAGTGAGCAACATTGCCATATCTTTTTTCTTTTCTATCACTAACATTGATAAGGAAAAAAAGATATTGATGGAAGCAATAGCAATGACCAATATGATCGCAAAAAATACAAATACCTTTTCAAGCTTCATTGCTTTGTATAGGCTTGCATGTAATTCCAAT
>WTJX01000225.1:0-4646 GCA_011524675.1 Cytophagales bacterium | reverse complement strand
TATCTTTGATAATGTAGTCTTTCCCCAGTTTAGTCTTCAAAGCGTTTATGAGAGTGCCTATCTTATAGCCTTCTTTACTATTAATTTCTAATGAAGAGCGTTGATTTTCATAGTTTAAAAGTTCTTTTGCAAAACGAATAGGAACAAAAACAAAGTTGTCGTCATAATGTTGCTCCATTTGAAAGACTCCTCCAGGGTAAATGGATTTGTTGATAAACGATTTTTGAAGATTTTTGCCAAGGTGTTTTACTTTTCTATTGGGATACCAGCATTGTAGTTGGGTAAATTCATTATGCATAGAAACCCCCAACTCATACTGAACACCTCGGCCTATCAAAGCAAAATCCATTTCGCCTTTGCTCAATAGAGATTTACCTTCTGTCATTTTTGTAGCAAAGTTACTTTGTGAAAGGAAGTTTTCATTCACTCCTTTCATTTGCACAACTTTCTGAGTCTCCTTATAACGAATAAGCACATTATCTAAGATAACATCCGTGATATTAGCAATACCTTCTACAGCATGTATTTTTTGTATTAGAGCTTCATTATATTCAAATGTTTTTCCTTTAGCAGGTAAAATAGTAATCTCTGGATCGAAGGAGTCATATAAATCTTCTATGGTATCACTAAAACCATTGAATACAGAAAGAAAAATGATTAAAGCAGCTGTACCAAAAGCCACTGCACCCATAGAAATCAACGCAATGGTATTGATGAAGTGACGGTTTTTCTTTGATAAGAAATACTTGGAAGCTATGAGGTAAGGGAATTTAAGCATCGTCTTTGCTCTCAGAAGGAATATCTAATTCGTTAAATAATTGCTCCATTTTACTAGCGTACTCAGACGAATCGTCAAGGTAAAATAGTAATTCGGGAATCTTACGAACTTGATTTTTTATTTTTTTGGCTAATAAATTTCTCAGGTAGGAAGTTTTCTCCTTGATAAAATCTAGCTTTTCTTGCGGATCTTTTGCCAACAAAAAACTCAAATAAATTTTGGCAACACCCAAGTCTGGGGACATTCTCACCATAGTTACAGACACCATAGCACCACCCAAAAATGAAAAACCTTCTTTTTGAAAGATTTCACTCATATCTTTTTGAATAAGCTTTGAAAATTTTTGTTGACGGGTACTTTCCATGTTGTTTATTATAGTAGATAAGAAGCTAGTTTATCATAAAATCACACTATCGCGTTTTTTACAAAAGCCTGCATTAAGCACAAGGTATAGAGTACCAAGTAAAAAGAATACTATCTTTAATGCTATGATTCCCTATTCAACGCTTATCATAAAACATTTAACTAAGAGCAAAAACTAGCATTAAGCAAGATATTCAAAAATGCTTCGAGTATCAAATATCGTTATTTTTTTGAGAAAAGTTTAGTTATCTCTGATGTAAAGCTTACATTTTCAAAGACAATAAATAGGATAGAAAAAGAGAGAGGAGAATATACTGATAGAAAATGTAGTATTTTCTTACTAATACGATGCTGTTAAATATATCACTTTTGGTATAAGATGTATGCTTCTGGAGTTTTTGGATAAAGCTCTTGAGGAAATAAAAAACGTATAGGAATGAAAAGCTAATTGAGAAATTGGCTTGAATATAAGCTATTTGGAATAACAGAAAATAGTGTAAACTAAGAATCTATTGTAACATGAAAAGCCCCTGTACTAAGGGTACAGAGACTTTATTAATCTTTTGATTTTTTTCTATATCTTTTCTAAGCTTAGAAAGATAAGAAAGCACCTAAATTACCTACAATAGCTGATTCACCAGTACCACCATAGTCAACACCAGCATATTTACCTTGAAGAGTTATACCAAAATTATCACTTAATAAGTAATCTACACCTGCACCAGCATTAAATCCAGTAATATTATCATCTGACGAACCATTAACCTCATCCTCAAGCTTGTTCATAGTTCTATTTAAACCACCAAATGCATATAGCTGAACATTTTCTGGTAAAAAGTCTAAAGTTTCACTAGTTACATAATACTTTATGTTAACATTAATTTCAGTTGTTTGTGTAGAATATTTAATACCAAATGTTGGCTCTTCTTTCTCAGATTTTAAAAAGTAATTACCACTAACCTCTGCTGTAATGTTGTCAGTAAATGCATATTGTATTGATAATCCTGCACCTGGTCCTAATGTACGCTCGATATCATCATTTAAAGCAGATTGAGTGTTAACAGCACCTCTTAATCCTACTCTAAATGCTCCTTTTTCTTGTGCGTTTGCAGCAAATACACTAGCTACTAGCGATACTGCTAAAATTATTTTTTTCATCTTTTCGAAATTTGATTTTTAAATTCGCTGCAATGATACTACATAAAATTTTCTTTTTAAAAGAAATTGGATGATTTTTTTAAAAAACATTCTTCTGATAAAATTCTTAGTAACTTTGTTAATAGGTATGACGTATTAATTAGATTTGTTTATTGACTATAAAAAATCACCATGTCAAACTTTCGTTTACCTTGGAAAAAGATGATGTTCTATTCAAGCATTTTATTTTTACTATCTCTATTCATTTTGATGGGCTGTATTTCTTTTCGTACGAAGGATAGCAACGTACAAAAGAACTATCTAAAGAAGGGAATAAATGTAAGGATACATCACAAAGCATTTGAAGATACTAGCATACGTTGGATAGTTTCAGGTTTGACACAAGAAGATGCACCTATATTGTTGTTTGTTCATGGTGCGCCAGGATCTTCAAATGCCTATGACAAATACTTACAAGACACTAGCCTTACATCAAAAGCTAGACTTATTAGTATAGACAGACTCGGTTATGGTTATTCCGATTATGGCAATGCTACTACTTCACTAGCTAGACAGGCAAAACAACTTGCCTTTGTAGCACAACAATACCCTCACAGTTCAAAGATTATTCTAATAGGTCATTCCTTTGGTGGCCCTATTGTATGCAAAGCCTTGATAGATTATCCATCACTAGCAAATGCAGGAATTATCCTTGCACCAGCAGTAGATCCAAAGCATGAGAAAATACTTTGGGTGGCTAACTTTACGAAATGGAAAGCTACAAGGTGGTTATTTTCTGGTGCGCTCAAGGTTAGTTCTGATGAAAAGTTTAGCCACATAGAAGAGTTAGAAAAGATGGATAAAGAGTGGCACAAAATCACAAAACCTGTCATTCATGTTCATGGTACCAAAGATAAAATAGTTCCTTATCCAAACTTAGCCTATGTAGAAAGAAAATTACCAGACTCTCTCTTGACAGCTATCAGTTGGGAAGACGCAAATCATTTAATCATTTGGAACAGATATGAAGAAATAAAAAAACTGATACTCAACGCACTATATGACGAATAGTGTTTTTGCTTATTAAGAAGGCTTTACAAAGCCTTCTTATAAGTTTAGCATCATACCAGCACTAAGCACATGAGTATTTATTCCTCCATTGGGTTTTTTGATACCTGCATTACTTACATGTCTAAAACCAGCCCTTATGTCAAGGTATGTATTTTTCATAAGTCTGAAATGAAAGCCTCCAAAAAAGTTATCTGAGAAGATAAAACCTTTTGCTTGGCGTATAGGAGTTTTGGGGATATGATGAGGACCTACAGAAGCAAAACCATACATACTCATAAAGTCTTTAAAAAAATTAACCCTAAGCAAAACACCTACATTCAAACCATATTCATACCCATTACTATCATTGCCTTTATTTTCCAATATTTTAAATCTAGTAAGGTTGTATTGAGGTTGAGCTAATAATTCTATACCCCAATATTTACGGGAATGTAAAGCATAAAAATATTGTAACTGAAAAAACCATACCTTATAGTCATAATCAATGGGTAATAATAACTCTTCTTGCCCTCCAAAGCCTATCTGTAAGCCTATCCTATGTTTTATATCTTCAAAACCTTTGATTTCTTCTTGAGAAAAACTATCTAAAAACAAAGTAGAAAAATAAACGGTTAGAAATAAAAATTTATACATAGCATAATATTAGAATTAAAGAAGGCTTGACAAAACCTTCTTAAAATGGTTTTTTATATCTAAAATTAGTTTTTTTTCAACTAATCTTGAGTCGATATATAATTTTTAAACATCTTATAGGCTAGTTACAAAGTTAAACAGCTACAGTCCAAAGAGTAAATAAACTTATTTTGGTTAAAATTTACTATCTTTAAGTCCTTTTAGATTACTTTTGAACAAAGTATTTTATAGAACCTTAGGGAGTTTAAAAGCGTTTAAAAGAAGTAAATTAATGGATGCATTTAAGCTTAAGTCGGCTGACAAAAATTATTGATTTTCTTTTAACATAATGTGGTCTTAAGGCTTAGGTATGAAAGTGCTAACGTTAAGTATAACTCTACAAGTTAATGATTAAACGTAGAACTCATAAACTAAAACATATAAAACCACCATGTTAAAGGGTTAAAGATTAAGGAAGGCGGAAGCGTTAAGAAAATAAACATTAGTCTGTTTTTAGCGACGAGCCACTATACAGGGAGGAATTAAGGAGGTTTAGCTCACATGGTCATGATTAAAAAACACATGAAATAACTATCCGAATATCAGACAGTTACATGAAACCAGCAGTTTAAAGGTAAAAGTTGAAGGTTGAGTCTAACTGACAAGACAATGCTTAAAACGTATA
>WTJX01000315.1 GCA_011524675.1 Cytophagales bacterium | reverse complement strand
GCTTATTTCCGCTATGCGTGAATAACGATAAAAATTGAGGTAACTATCACCTAAAGAATAGAGCATGACCCAAAACACACCTACTATACCTCCACCAATAAGGGATTTGATAGGGAATGAGCCTTGGTGCGTTTCTCCCAAAATTTGTTTACGAACAAAAAAGAAAATGATCCAAACGATAGTTGCCACGCAATAATCGGTGAGGATAAAGAGTAAAGTATGTTTTTTCTTTTTCAAATAATGCTAGTCTATGTTGGTTCTAAAGCGTATTATTGCGTCTTAGAAGGCTTTGTGTCGTTAAGCTTTTGCTTATTATCTACATGTCATCTTTAAGATATCTCAAGATAAATCTCACACAAGCTACTGCAAAGAGTCAAGAACTATGCCTAAAAGCCATAGGATAGTTTGGATGTATGTATGAGTGTATTTGCGAGAATTCTTTAAGGTATATAATAGAACAAAGATGCTAATTTAAACTAAACAATTTAAAATATTCTTTTTTTTTATGCCATTTGAAGATAATTATCGTCAAAAAGGTCTAAGAAGAGCATTGGTAAAACTACTTATAGAAAAAGGTATCTCTAATGCAGCAGTGCTTGAGGCAATAAACACTGTTCCCAGGCATATATTTTTAGACAAAGTGTTTTTAGAACATGCCTATCAAGATAAGGCTTTTCCTATAGGTGATGGTCAAACAATATCTCAACCTTATACTGTGGCCTTGCAAAGTCAACTTCTCAATCCTCAAAAAGGGGACAAGGTGCTAGAAATAGGTACAGGATCGGGTTACCAAGCAAGTGTACTGGCAGAAATGGGGGTGCGCTTATACACCATTGAGCAAAGCAAATATCATTATGGCAAGGCAAAAGCATATTTTCGTTATTTTAAATATCAAAATATTTATTCTTTTTTGGGTGATGGCTCAAAGGGATTAGCCTTCAAAGCTCCATTTGACAAAATTATTGTTACGGCAGGTGCTCCCATCATACCCAAAGACTTGATAGACCAGCTGGCGGTTGGTGGTGTTTTGGTTATTCCTGTAGGGAATAAAGAAAAACAAGAAATGATACGTCTAAGGAAGGTAGATGATAAAAAAATCACCAAAGAAAATTTTGGTAATTGTGCTTTTGTCCCTTTGGTAGGACATAATGGCTGGTAGTCTAATGATCTTTCTTTTACTAACAGCTAATAGTCAAAAACACATGAGAATTAAAACGTGTTTAACCTAACACCTCCTAATAATCTCTTTGTAAGTCAAGCGTTTTTTATAAAAAAGAACGACTTTTTATCCTTTTTTGACGTATAGGAATCATAAAGAATGAGAGATAATTAAAAATTTTGCTTTTGGTGGAAAAGTTTTGATATACTCTCAAGACAAAGTACTACTTTGGTCTGTTTTTCGCATATAAATAACTTGTAGCAAAGACGAGAGGTTTTAGTAAAACAAGCTTATAATTGACAAGAAATAAAAAATATCATGATACGAAGGCTTTCATGACTATTTATAGCTTCTTACGTCTTTTGTTAAATTAATAGAAGGCATTACATCACTAAGGTTTTGTGCTTAGCCAAGGCTTTCAATAGTTTAAAACCGCAGTTTACTGATGGTAAATGAGGATTTTAAAATGTTATATAACGCTGAATAAGTGCAAAAGATGGTTTTGCAAAGCCTTCAAAATACACGAACACATAAACACTTGAACATAATATATGAAAATACTAGTTTGCATTACACATGTACCCGATACTACTTCAAAAATCAGCTTCACAGAGGACAATACTTCCTTTAACCAGCAAGGTGTGCAATACATCATTGGTCCATACGACGACTATGCCTTAGCAAAGGCAGTAGAATTAAAAGAAAAAAATGGTGCTGAGATTACGGTTTTGAATGTAGGACTAAGCGAAACAGAACCAAGCATACGCAAGGCACTAGCGATAGGTGCAGATAAGGCGATCAGAATCAATGCTGAGCCTACAGACTCATTTTTTGTAGCTAAGGAGATTGCAGAAATCGCAAGAAAAGAAAGTTTTGACCTTATCATGATGGGCAGAGAGTCCATAGATTATAATGGTGGCATAGTTCATGGCATTGTGGGTGAACTACTAGGGATGCCATCGGTATCGCCTGTGATGACATTGACCATAGAAGGAGACAATGCGCTCATGCACAAAGAGATAGAAGGAGGGAAACAATTGCTAGAAGCAAAGCTACCGCTAGTACTGGGCTGCCAAGAACCAATTGCAGAGTGGAAAATTCCTAATATGAGAGGAATCATGTCTGCGCGTAAGAAGCCGTTGGAAGTGCTAGAACCTTCTGCTACTGATAAGGCTACGCATACTACCTCATTTGAATTACCTGCCCCAAGGTCTGCCTGCAAGCTTGTAGATGCTGGTAATGAAGAAGAACTTGTAAAGCTCTTGAAAGAAGAGGCTAAAGTGTTGTAAACCAAGAATGTAAGTTTTTAAACTGCAATCCAATTTCAATACATTTTTTACCATTAAAATTATTATATATGCCAATCATCGTTTTCATAGAAAAAGACAATCAAGAAGTAAAAAAATCATCTTTCGAAACCATAAGTTATGCCTCCGCCCTAGCACAGCAAAGCGGTGATGAGGTCATAGGTGTAGCCATAGGTGAGTTTGCAGAAGGACAATTACCTTCGCTAGGCAACTATGGTCTAAGCACCGTCTTACATGCGAGCACAGATACAGAAACATGGCTAGGTCAGACCTATGCAAGTGTGCTAGCGCAAGTAGTTCAAGAAAAATCAGCCTCAGTTGTTGTGCTACCATCGTCCTCACTTACAGAAGCCATCGCAGCAAGACTTGGAGCTAAACTAGATGCTTCTATCGCTACTAATGTGATAGGCTTACCAGATACAAGCTCGGGCTTTGTGGTAAAGAAGGGAATATTCACAGGAAAGGCTTTTGCACATATAGACATGACCCAAGCACATAAAGTGATTTCTGTAAAAACAAATTCTTATCCTTTTGAAGTAGGAAGTGGCACGGCAACGGTAGAAGCATTGTCTGTAAATATAGATACAACAGACTTACCCGTTACGATCAAAGAAACCAAAAAGAGCGAAGGAAAGGTATTGTTACCAGAAGCAGAGCTAGTAGTATCTGCGGGTAGAGGACTCAAAGGACCAGAAAATTGGGGTATGATAGATGAACTAGCAGACTTGATAGGTGCTGCTACAGCTTGTTCAAAACCAGTTTCTGATGTAGATTGGAGACCTCATCACGAACATGTAGGGCAAACAGGAATAAAAATCAGTCCTAATTTGTATATTGCAGTCGGAATCTCTGGTGCGATACAGCATTTGGCAGGAGTAAGCTCTTCTAAAACCATTGTTGTCATCAATACTGACGAGGAAGCACCTTTTTTCAAGGCTGCGGACTATGGTATCGTAGGTGATGCCTTTGAAGTGATTCCTAGATTAATCGAAGC
Source organism: Cytophagales bacterium (assembly GCA_011524675.1). Taxonomy (GTDB): domain Bacteria; phylum Bacteroidota; class Bacteroidia; order Cytophagales; family JAAEPT01; genus WTJX01. Next base: position 2,183 of record WTJX01000315.1, on the reverse strand, counting down.
AATCAAAAAAGTATCCTAGATTAAGAAAAAGTGGGTAAAATAGAATTAGAAATATTAGGATTATCATCGAGCCAGTCGCAATCTGGCTCTTTTGCCTTGGTATTGGGCGAAGTTGGTGGAAAACGTAGGCTTCCCATCATCATTGGTATGTTTGAAGCGCAGGCGATAGCCATCGAAATAGAAAAAATAAAACCCAACAGACCTATGACGCACGACTTGTTCAAGGCTATGTCTGACAAGTTTGACGTAAAAGTTCAGGAAACCTATATTTCTGATTTGAAAGAAGGTGTGTTTTATGCTCAGATATTGTGTAGCAATGGCTACGATAGTCATGAGGTGGATGCTCGCCCTTCCGATGCTATAGCCATAGGCTTGCGCTTTGGTGCTAGTTTATATACCAATGAAAAAATACTCTCCGAAGCTGGAATCATCTTGACTAGCGAAGAGGAAGAGGCAGAGCTAGGCATTAGTGTCAATGAGCAGAGCAAAAGCAAGACAGCTAGCGATCGGAAAAAAACAACCGGTAAAGAGAAACAATTGAGCGATCTCTCTACTACAGAACTCAACCAACGCTTAGAAAAAGCGATTGCTGATGAGCAGTACGAAACGGCTGCCAAGATCAGGGATGAGCTGGATAGAAGAACAAACTAAAACATAGATGTATTGAAAAGAATAGCCATCATAGGTAGTGGTTCGGCTGGGGCTGCAACAGCACTCTTTTTGCATAAACAAAAGGATATAGCAGTTACCCTCATAGAAAGAGAAGCCGAACCTCGTCCTGTAGGTGCAGGTTTTATGTTGCAGCTTACGGGCTTGCAAGTACTTGATAAACTAGGACTCAGAGCTGCCGTGCAAGCGCTAGGGCATGAGATACATCACATCAATGGTCACAACAAAAGAGGAAAAAAAATCCTTAACCTCAACTTTAAAAAAGTAAATGAAAACTTTACTGGTGTAGGCATACATAGAGGTGTTTTCTTTTCCCTCATGCACCAAAAGCTACAGGAACACCACATTCCCATCATCACCGACTGCGAAGTCATAGACGTTCGCTACCAAGACAATCAAAGTTATATCCTCAATCAAAAAAATGAGCTGTTAGGTCCCTACGATCTAGTCGTAGTTGCCAACGGTGCTTCTTCTAAACTAAGAGATAAGTACGCCATTGCCAAAAAAACAAAACGCCAAGTGTGGGGAGCAGCTTGGGCAGTTTTACCATACCACTCGCATGAGTTTGACCATAGCATCTTTCAAGTATATCATAAGAACAAACAGATGGTAGGAGTGATGCCCATCGGAAAGAAAAGTACCAATGACCATCAAAGGTATATCAATCTGTTTTGGAGTCTCCATATGGGCTCGGTTGCTGCATGGAAAGACAAAGGCGTAGAAGCATGGAAAAAAGAGTTAGTGGCCCTAGCACCATCGCTCAAAGGCATTACTGAACATATTACTTCTTTTGAGCAAGTGATGACAGCACCCTATTATGATGTATGCCTCTCACCATACCATGACAAAAATGTAGTCTTTATCGGGGATGCAGCCCATGCCATGAGTCCACAGTTGAGCTGTGGAGTAAACAATGCCCTGCTAGATGCACAAGCTCTTGCCAAACATTTGATAGAACAGACAGACTGGAATATTGCCCTTAAGGCGTTTTATACTACGAGGAAAAAACACAATCTTTTTTATCAACAACTATGTAGAGTCATTACTCCCTTGTTTCAATCTAATATACAATTTCTAGCTACGCTGAGAGATATTGTATTTGGCAATTTTCTTACGGGCAAATTCTCTAGTATGATGATGGTAGAGAATACACTGGGCGTCAGAGAGGGATTGTTTAAACGCTTAAATAGAAAATATTATTTCATCCCTAATGAAGAAGGAAAGTAAAAGACAAAAGACAAACTTTTGTCTTTTGTCTATATGTCTTTTTATATTCATTCGGTAAACTACGTATTGTGTTTTTAGCTTTTCTTGATTTTTCACTAAATACTTTCTGCCGCTAAAGCTTTTAGCAGTTAGCTTTTATTTTAATAAAAATAAATAGTATAAGTATTTTTGGACGACTACTTATCGTTTTGACATCATTATTAAAGCACCGGTTTTTTCCATTTGGGAATGCCTTTTTCTTTTAGCTGTTTGTTGTATTGTGTATCTTTGTTCTTCGGTTATATGAC
>WTJX01000176.1 GCA_011524675.1 Cytophagales bacterium | reverse complement strand
ATAGGGCTGAAGCGTTAAGAAAATAGACATTAGTCTATTTTTAGCGAAGAGCCAGTATGCGGGAGGATCATGATTAAAATACATATAACATACTGAATAATAATATGTTAGTGCTTTGGTCCAGCGGCTATATACTTTTAAACACATGAAACTCGCACGTTAAAAGTGAAAAAAAGGTGTAGGACTTAGAGACACATGGACGTGAAAGGCTAGATTTTATTCCACGAAAGTGGGAGTATAAATATTTTGGTCTGACTATTTAAGTGAAAGCATACGGAAGTGTAAGATAATTGAGGTATTAGATATAGGAAATTATATAAATAGGATGACACTACAAAACGATTTATTATTACGAGCTGCCAAACAAGAAAAGGTAGAGAGAACGCCTGTATGGGTGATGAGACAAGCAGGTAGAATATTGGCAGAGTATAGGGCTGTAAGAAGTAGTGTAAGTGGTTTTATAGAGCTAGTAAGTACTCCTGAGTTGGCTGCAGAAGTTACTATACAACCAGTAGATATTTTAGGAGTTGATGCAGCGATAATCTTTTCGGATATTTTGGTTGTGCCAGAAGCTATGGGACTCAAATACGAAATGATCGAAAAAAGAGGTCCTTTATTTCCTAAAACGATACAAACACAACAAGATGTAGCGCAGCTTAGCTCATCGCCAGAAGCATTGCATTATGTAACGGATGCCATCAAACTTACCAAGAAAGAGCTTAATGGTAGGGTGCCGCTCATCGGTTTTGCTGGTGCCCCTTGGACTATTTTTGCCTATATGGTAGAAGGTAGTGGCTCAAAGACATTTTCCAAGCCTAGAAGAATGCTCTATACTGACCCTGTACTATCACACACGCTTTTAGAAAAAATCACAGATACAACCATACAGTATTTGAAAGCGCAAATTAATGCAGGTGCAGATATTGTACAACTCTTTGACTCATGGGCAGGGATTCTTAAGCCTGCACATTACAAAACTTTTGCTGTTCCTTATTTGAAGAAAATAGCTGATGCTATCACAGAAGTACCACTTACTATTTTTGCCAAAGACGCATACTTTGCTAGAGAGTGGATTTCTGAGCTTGACTGTCAAGTAGTAGGCATGGACTGGAATATGAATGTAGAAGAGACCAAACAAATCACTAATGGGAAAACCTTACAAGGTAATCTTGACCCTTGTGTACTTTATGGCTCGTTTGATGATATAAAAAAGCATACGGTCAAGATGCTTGATGAATACAAAGGCATACACCATATAGCTAACTTGGGTCATGGAGTATATCCAGATATTGATCCAGATAAGGTGAAATGCTTTATTGATACGATCAAAGAATATAGTTAAGTAGCCTTTTTAATAGCTGTTTTTATGTAGGTGAACAAAAATATTTTTAACCCACAATTATTTTTGTCCGCCTACTTGATTTTCCTTAAAGTAGTCAAAAACGTATGGACGATTGACCATAGACTATGGACTCATTACTTAAAAAGCAGAATGGTGTAATTTTATGTGACACAGCTTTTTTTCGGCTATATTATGTAGCTCTAAAGTTATAAATCAAGGTGAAATTTATATTTGAGCTCGTACTTTTGCTGTCTAGATTTGAGAGGTCTTTGTTTTGGTTAAAACTATAATTAATAGACAAAAGGTAATCCCTGTTTAAATGTGCATTTATTCCAAATGATAGTGTTTTGTTTACTACGTCTTGAGGTGAATATACTGGCGTATTATCACTGGTGCTAGGAGCATTGAGGACTGTATTTATATTTCCTCTTACTCTATAATAGTTGAAGTTTATGTAAGGGACTACTCCTTCAAATAGATGGTAAAAACAACCTATATTGTATTGATGGCTACGTACTGTAGATTTGTTAGTAAAGTCTGGAGTCCAATGAAAACTTGTTTTGGTGGTATAACTTAAAAAGTAGCTTTGGATATAAACTTCTCTTTTAAAAATCTTTCCTAAATACTTGGCATCAGCTTCAAATGCACTAAAATACAATTTTTCTGTTGGTCTGCCAGTTATATCTATATCTGACCTAGTGATAGTAGGTCCATAGGGGCTTTGAATAAATGGTCTTGTAGATCGGACAAGTTGCCTAGAAACTTCATTACCGCCTGTGATGCGTAACGCATCTTGTTTAGAAAATATGTTATTGAATTGATAACCATACTGAAAGTTGATTCCTTGTCTATTATTTGCTACACCATCAATAGATAGCATTCTATCGTTTGCAAGGTAGATAGGGAAAGATAAGGTTTCATTGATACGGAAGGGGGTTGGAGAGGTGTTGAGATGTCCAGCATTTGGGTTTACGTAACCCGAATCTACATGGTACATATTGAGTCTTAGCATTAATGGATTGACCCCAAATACTTTTCCCATGATAGCATGCTTTAAAATGATTCCTTTGGCTACATCGGTATGTTGGTCTCCTATTCCTTGATTGTTTGGAGTTACTGTTCTCATATAAGCTATTTCGTAATCTGGTTGTAAAGCTTCTGTACTAAGAGGAAAGCCTATAGGACCAGTTCTTCTCCCAAGCGTGAAAGAGTGTATATAGTAATTGATAGGTGTGCCATTGACAAAGTCGTCCACACCTGTGATGACTTGATTGCTTAGGGCTAGTTCATATTTGGCTCTTTGTCCTAGTGCATTTACTTGAAAAAGTTTTGATGTTCTATTAAAAAAAGTGGTAGAGTTTCTTTGAGACCACGCATTTAGCCTAGTGTTGGCAGGGGTAATCCCTGCAAAGGAAAAGCTATTAATTTTTGATCTTTTGGTTTGAACCAAAAGCTTGAAGCCTTTAGCAAAATTAAAGTTGAATAGATTGTACTCTGCATCACTCTCTCCAGAAAGCGCACTTTGGTTAAACTCTCTCTCATAGGTAGCAAAGCCCTGTGTTGTTCTCTGTAGAAAGGGTGGTCTTCTAAAGTTTTGGTTTTGGAGATTTACATTTGTATTGCTGTAGGTAAGTACACCTGCATAGTAAATGATGCCAGATGATAGACCAAAAGTAAAGTCAAGTATCTTAGTTCTTTGCTGTAGTTCTACGCTTCCTCCTCTTGCTCCTGTGGATACCCTACCATTGATGGTTTGGTCTTCTACGTCTGCGTAGTTGTCATCATGCCCTAGGAAATTAGAACTAAAAAAGGTGGAGAAGCCGAAGTTTAAGGTTCTAGTGATTCTGCCATTCATATTGACAAAAGCAATTTGGTTCATATCAAAACTTCCAGTTTTACCTAAGGTAGTTTTAGTGTTTCTGTAAGATGAGTTGAGAAGAGTAACACCACTAATCTTTACACCTTTCACAAATTCTGCATTTTCAAAAGGATCTTCTTTCAATAATTTTTCATCAAAGCTACTTGGCGAAAGCCTCAAATTCACGTTCTCAGTGTTTGATTTATTTTTATTCCTTTGTGCATAGGTATTTGCTACTAAAAATATAAATAGAATAAGAAAATAAATGTTTTTTTTCATGTGTTTAAAATGTGTTCAAGTGTTCTTGTATTCGAGTGTTCAAGTTGAAAAAGCCTTGAGCAATGAGCTGTGGGCTCTGAGTTTTTAATCATTCCCTTGTGTGTCGAGAGCTACTTTAACCTTAGTTTATTCGCTCCCGCCGTGCGGGTTTTAAGTATTACATCTGATGTATTTTGATTTGCAAGTTCAAGAGTTTGCTTAGTTGAAAGCTTGACTGAAATCAAAAATGTAGTTTGTATGAAGCTTTTTAGAAGGCTTTGCATAACTAAGGTTTTGTGCTTAGTAAAGGCTTTCAACATTTTAAAACCGTAGTTTACTGATTGTAAATGAGGATTTTAAAATGTTTTATAACGCCGAATAAGTGAAAAATCTTCTAACAATTGTAAAACTACAGGCTTTGCCCTAGAATACATGAAGTTATTTCAGCAGTTTATGAAGTTATTTTGCAGCTACCAAGCAAGGGAAATGTTCAGTTTTTTTTATTCTTTACTACTACTAGAAGGCTTTGCATAACTAAGGTTTTGTGCTTAGTCAAGGCTTTCAAAATTTTAAAACCGCAGTTTACTGATTGTAAATGAGGATTTTAAAATATTCTATAACGCTGAATAAGTGCAAAATACGGTTTTGCAAAGCCTTCTTTTAATTACTAAGTGTAATTTATTGAATAATTGAATTACTAAAGAAGTAATATCTAGGATAACGTGTCTCAAACGCGTTTTGAATTGTGAATACTTTGTTACATACTGTTTTAAACAGAGTGATATTAGTTTTTAAACTCATTGAGTGAGGATAAATGTTAGTATTTGTATTGTGTTATCAACAGTTATTAAGGATAGAATGTGTTTAAAAGAAGGTTTTTTACACTTATTATGGGTTTTATTAAATGAAAATATCCTTCATTTGGAGCACTGAAAAACTGAGTTTGAAGTTTTATAAAGCCTTATGTTGAGATATACATTAACCTTCGTTTATTCGCTCCCGCCGTGCGGGTTTCTTGCGTTTAAAATATGTTCTAATGTTCTTGTATCCGAGTATTCAGGTTGAGAACTATATGTTATACATGTTTTAATCATGCCTCTCTCGCATACTGGCTCTTCGCTAAAAACAGACTAATGTCTATTTTTTTAACGCTTCAGCCCTATCTGTGAGTATCAACATTAATTTTTGATATGCTTATTTTATTTAATGATGTTATGTTCGTTTCCAAAAAACCGAAACATTACTCTTTCATTTAATTGTATGGTTTCTTTTCGCATATCTCTTTTTATAGGTTGCTGGTATCCCTTACCTGTAGCGAAAATTCTGCTTAGTTTTATGCCTTTACTTATCAAATATTTCTTAATTGTTTCTGCTCTTCTTTGGGAAAGCTTTTTGGATTGAATTTTTGTTTCTTCTGGTATACCGGTGTGAACAATGATTTCCACATTTATTACTTCTTCTTTTGTTTCTAGAAAGTGTGCTATCACATCTAAACTGGCAAAAGATGTGTTTTTAAATTCTGTACCGTTTTTGTAAAACTGAATTCCTTGTACTCTGATTTGTCTTTTTGGGTCTATATAAGCATAATTTTTACTGTTATAATCTATTTGTTGCAAAACTACTTTCTTAGGTTTTTTTATTAAGTCTTGAGGTTTAACACATTCCTTTAACGAAATGTCGTCTAGTAAAAAATCATTTCCATTACCTTCTGTTTCTACATTTTGTATTTCTAGATTGGCTATTTTATTATTTTCAGAGTTCCAAAGAAACTTGAAGTGTTGCCAATCACATGTGTCATCAGAAGCAATAATGTCTAACTCTTTTCCATTAGCAAAAAAACCGAATTCAGTCATGACACCATCCCAACAACAAGTAGAAGAAAAGTAAGCCTCATAATAATAGAAGGTGTTTGGCTGCACATTTACATTTTGCTGCCAAATATTTACTTGGTCATAATGACCATCTGCGGCATACATGGGATTATGAAAGCCTTTTGGAGTGAGACATTCTGCAAAACGCTCATGCATGTGATTTGCATTGTGTAGAATGTTATATGTCCCCCAGTGCATAGGTTGAGGGTTTGTCCAATGGTAGTTCCGTACATATTTATAATCAGTGGTGAAACCTTCATTTCCAAAATTGAAATCACCATTGAAGACAAGGTTAGAATCTTTCAATACATAACCA
>WTJX01000209.1 GCA_011524675.1 Cytophagales bacterium | reverse complement strand
CTTTATTATTAGCATAGCTTTTATCAACGATAGGAAACCAATCTGAACATTGAAAGTAGTTTTTATTAATATTTATAACTTGCTGATAACCTACAGCAACAAGCCATTTTTTACTAATCAATGAACCTCCAAAGATTAAGTCGTAAGTCCCTAAGCTAGTTTGGTAATATGAGTGTAAAGGGACATTGTTTTCTTTCGTATTTCCGTCATTTGTAGGGATTTTTGCACCTAAGCTTACATTAAATGTGATTTTTTTGTTTGAAAATAAGGCTCTACTCATACTTAGTGAGATATCGCCTATGCCAGCGTTATTCGCTAAGCTTCCATAGATTGCTTGAAAAGGGACTTTCACTTGAAAGATATTTTTATGTTTGATTGATAGGGATGCATCTAATGTGGTAACAGAAATCACAGGGCTTAGCATTGTCGTACCTACATACTGCGATAGACCAATTAATCGGAGTTTAATTTCTTTTTTTTTGCTAAATATTTGATCTGGTTGCATAGCTCCCATAGAGCAAAAACCCGCATCGCTACAGCCTTGAGAGAATGACAAATAAGTAATACATGAAAGTAGGAGAAAAACAATCTTTTTTAACATGTTTCTAATTTAATAATAGTATTACAATAAAAGTACAAGTAAATTGATTTTTATGTCTTTTTTGCGAGCATTCGGTTAAGCCCGTTTAGCTCTTTTATAGGCAAAAAAGTAATAAAGGCTAGATGTTTTACTAATTCTACTTAAAGTAGTTCAGCTAAAGCTTACCTTTTTTCAAGTTACTGCAAGTCATCCGTTTTCCTTAGATAAAAAAACGTGATAAAGTTTAGTTATTCACTTTTACTGGCGTAAAGACTAACAGGCGCAATACTACAGCTTAAAACAATCCTTCTTTGTCATCTTAGAAAAACTATGTAGTTTTGCACAACACAAAAAAAACAACATGTCTGCCATCAAAGAAACCAACTTTCAATTTCCAAACTTAGAACAACTCATAAGAGGAAAAGTACGAGATATCTATTTGTTTCCTAACAAAATAGCCCTAGTAGCCTCAGATAGGATTTCTGCTTTTGATGTCATACTACCAGAACCCATCCCTTATAAAGGTCAAGTACTCAACCAAATAGCGGCTTATTTTTTGGAAGCAACGAAAGACATCGTTCCCAACTGGGTTACCGCTACGCCCGATCCTAATGCAACTATAGGTTTACGTTGCACCCCCTATGCTGTTGAGATGGTAGTAAGAGCTTACTTGGTAGGTCATGCTTGGAGAGAATATAAAGCAGGTAAGCGTCAATTGTGTGGCGTGCCACTTCCCGACGGTCTAAATGAAAACGATAAATTACCGCACCCTATCATCACTCCTACTACCAAAGCAGAAGAAGGTGGGAAAGATATGGACATCTCTAGGGAAGAAATCATAAAACAAGGAATAGTAAAAGAAGATGAATACATTCAACTAGAAAAATATTCTTTAGCACTTTTTGAGCGCGGTACTCAGATGGCTAAAGAAAAGGAACTATTACTGATAGATACTAAATATGAATTTGGTAAGCATCAAGACAAAATATATCTCATAGACGAAATCCATACACCTGACTCCTCTCGCTATTTCTACTCAAATGATTATGAAGAAAGAATAAAGAAACAAGAAAAGCCAAAGCAACTATCCAAAGAATTCGTAAGAGAATGGTTGATGAGCCACGGCTTTCAAGGGAAAGAAACACAACAAATACCAGCAATGACTACAGAGGTAATTGATAGTATTTCTAACAGATACATAGAACTGTATGAAAATATTACAGGAAAGGCATTCAAAAAAGAAAAAAAAGATACTGTTTTAGTTGATAGGATTCAACAAAATATTTTATCTTCGTTAGAATAAAGTTTATATCATTAGTTTTTATTAAAGATTTTTGTTAGTATTATCATCCGATAGTATTACTTTTAGAGATCATAACATGCAGTTTATAATAAACAAACAAGAGAAATACAGTATTTTAACGCTTAATGAAGAAAAACTCACTTCTATCATAGCCCCAGAGTTAAAATCAGAAATCATCAAGCTTTCTGAAGAAGGTTTCGCTAACATTATTTTAGATGTTTCAAAAGTTAAATACGTAGATTCATCAGGACTAAGCTCTATACTAACTGGTAATAGATTAGCAAATGATAAAAACGGAAAATTTGTTTTGTCAGCACCAGGCGAATATGTAATGAAACTTATTACTATTTCTAAGTTAGACACTATACTCAACATCTTTCCTACCAATGAAGAGTCAGTAGATGCTATCTTCTTAGATGAGTTAGAAAAAGACATTACCAAAGAAGCTTCTTCGGAAGAGTAAAATTATTATTATTTATATATTTTATGGCGAACGCAGAAATACACACCTCAAAAGGTGTGATGAAGTTGTCTTTTTTTGAAAAAGATGCACCAAACACAGTAAAAAACTTCATAAAACTAGCCGAAACAGGCTTTTATAACGGCCTTCCTTTTCATAGGGTTATACCAGACTTTATGATTCAAGGTGGCTGTCCAAACGGCATAGGTAACGGTGGACCAGGCTACAGTATTAACTGTGAACTAGATGGAGAAAACCAATTCCATGACAAGGGTGTAGTATCTATGGCCCATGCTGGTAGAAACACAGGTGGTTCTCAGTTTTTCATCTGTCACAACAGAGAGAACACACAACACTTAGACAGAAACCATACCGTTTTTGGTAAAGTATTTGAAGGCTTAGATGTAATCGACGAAATACAACAAGGCGATATCATGGAAAAAGTCGTTATTAATAACTAATAATATCTATTCTATTGAGATTAGCAGCGATAGACATCGGATCAAATGCCATTCGTCTTCAAATCACTAGAGTATTAAAAAACAAAAAAGGAAACCTTGACTTTAAAAAACTAGAGTATATCAGGTTTCCTTTGCGTTTAGGGAGAGATACATTCAAGACAGGGGAAATATCATTCAGAAGCGAAGCTAAATTTATCAAACTCATGCAGACCTTTCGTGGGTTGATAGACCTCTATGAAGTGGACGACTTTTATGGCTGTGCTACTTCCGCCATGAGAGACGCTAAAAATGGAAAAAGAATATTAGAACGCTCTTATATTGAAAGCGGTTTAAATATAGAACTTATCAGCGGTGCAAAGGAAGCCTCTATCCTCAATATTGCACTCAAAAAACACCTTTTAACAGATCACGACTACCTACTCATTGATGTTGGCGGTGGTAGTACCGAAGTCAGTATCGTTGAAGAAAATACCATCAAAGACAAATCCTCGTTTAAACTTGGTTCTGTAAGGAATATGCACCTAAAAGACGAAAAGCAAACATGGGAAAACCTAAGAAGATGGATTTATACAAATGTTACTCCTAAAAAACACATTGCAGTAGGTACTGGAGGCAATATTCGCACACTAAAAGACTTTATTAAAGGAAAAGAAGATTTAGTTTCTTTAGAGTCTTTACAGAAAGCAAGTAATTACATCAACAAATTTAACGTACAAGAGAGAATAAACGAATTAGGTCTAAGACAAGACAGGGCAGATGTATTGCCTCATGCCTCTGATATTTATTTAAGTATTATGGAATATGCCAACTGTTCTCAGATGTATATCCCAGACATTGGTCTAAAAGATGGTATCATACAAATGCTATCCGACCGAAACATGTAGTACTTTTTTTATATGCATTCAATAAATAACATATTATGCTTTAACTTTTCTTTGTTTTTCACTAAACAATTTTAGTAGCTAAACCTTTCATCTTTCATTTAAAAAAGTAGGCACAAAAAAACTATCTGTTAAAAAACAAAACTGTAGTTAGCTACAGGGCGTACTCATAAACAATGAGGGTAAAATAAAAAGTCGTTCATAAGTTTTTGTATAATTACTTATGAACGACTACTTATACTTTGTAGCATTAATATCTTAATGCTACTCTTTTTTCTTCTTTTTTGAGAATTTATATTGCTCCTTCTCATCACCTTTATCATAATGATTTTTCCAATCTTGCCCTATCTTAGGGTCTTGATTTCTTTTCCACCAAGGAGTGATTCTGCTTCTAAATAAATACTCTTCATGAAAGTGCTGCATCCTAGTTTTACATTCAGGAATAGGGCACTTTTTTACCTTTAGATTTTCTATCATATAACAACTTGGCAAAAGAGCTATTGATAATATTAAAGTAATATTTAAAAAAAAGCGATTAAATCTCAAAATAATAATTTTATCTTTTAGGTGTCCAAAAGAAGTCTCCCACAGCATTGGCATACCCTATTTTACCTGCTTGCTCAACCCTAAGTATTTCATCATCAAACTTACTAATTTTATCATATTTGGGCTCTAGCACCTCTAAACCATTAGCACTAACCAAACCTGAGAGCTTTTCTATCTTAACCACTGAATTCCCTGAAGCTAAATGAATAATTTTCTCATACACAGGCGAAAGTATAAAATTACCATTATGATCTATGAGCCCATACTTACCCTCTATTTTAACTACAGCTAAACCACGTATGAAGTCATCTGCATATTCATAATCTCCTTGAAACATATGATTCCCGTCCTTATCCATGAAGAAATAAGTATCATTAGATGCCTTAGCTACTGATACTCCTTCATGAAAATCATGTATTTCTTTGATGTTTTTGATAGGGTGTAACTCTCCAGAGGATTCTAAAATAAAACTGTTACTTTTTTTATCAATAACAACTGCTTTACCTTCATGGAAGTCATGTACAGCTTTATAGACAGGATCTACAACAAGTACCCCCTCAGTATCCATATATCCCCACATCCCGTTGATATATACGCCCACTATTCCCTCACTAAACGCATGAACGTTTTTGAAGCTAGGTCTTATAACAACTTTACCTATTTCTACATCTGCAAAACCATAATACCCCTTGTATTTAACGGCTACCAAACCTTCACTTACTTCTCTTATCTCCTCATATTTGAGAGGAAGTATTTGTTTGCCGTAGTTATTAATCAATCCATAAGGTCCACCTCTTGCGGTCTTACCTACTACAGCGTAACCATTCTCGTCAAAACTACCTATCTTACCATATTTAGGTTTGATGATAGACCTACCTTCTTGATCTATGATACCATAAAAAGAATTAGCTTTGATTACTGCCACACCATTGTAAAAGTCTTCAGCTAAGGTCAAATTGGGCTCCACGACAAACTCACCATCAGTGTTGATATACCCATAACCAGACTTATCTCTTACTACAGCCAATCCTTCACTAAAACTATTTGCATCAACGAAAGTTGGGTCTATGACCAACCTTCCTGTCTTATTTATATACCCCCAAAGTCTGCCTATCCTAGCAGGCGCTAAACCTTCTTTAAAATCTTTTAATTCATCGTACATGGGTCTAGTAACCATTTCCCCACGATCATTAATAAGCGTCCACTTACCATCTTTTCTTACTTTAGCATAGCCTTCATGAAAATCATAAATAGCTTCATAAATAGCCTCCGATATGATATTCCCATTGGTGTCTGCCATGGCATAGGCTGTACTATTATTTCGTGCACAAAACAACCCTAAATCCTCATAAAAGACATGCAAATTAGCCTAAGAAACATGAAGTAAATTCTGTGCTTGTTGGCTTCAATAAGCGCACGCACGTCCCGGTATGACTGAAAAAACACACTTC
>WTJX01000571.1:20856-23254 GCA_011524675.1 Cytophagales bacterium | reverse complement strand
AACTATGCCCTGAGGCATAGTTTAGTGAAGAGCCAGTTTGAGGGGAAGGACTGGTGGAAACGCCCTAACTTCGTAAAGTAGAAATAAACAAAATGCAATATATTCTCATAACATTTTTTATCCTAATTATACCCCTCTTCCTTCATACGTAATGAGACTCAACAAAAGCTTTAAACTTTCCTTCTCTTCCCACGTCTTGTCATTCTTCGCGTTGAGATACTGATAAATCTTACCACAATGCTGGATAAGCTCCATATATCTTTTAGTAGAATTGAGTGCCTCCCCTATACCATCGTCTGTCATTCTGACGAGTTGAGCATTACTCTCTGAAAGGTTTTTGATGATATCTATTGTCTTGTTTTCTGTTACTTCTGTGTGCATAATTGATGATTTAAAGATCCAAAGATACAAAAAAGACTCATATATGAGACTATTAAAAAGACTGTTTTGACTCAAATTTGAGTCCATGACAAAAATTAGAGATGATAACTTTTTAGAAGCTTTTGGTAATCGCGTGAGGGAACTGCGAAAAGGAAAAGGCTTTTCGCAATATGAACTATCTTATGAATCTAATATACCTAAAAGTCAAATAGTAAGAATAGAGCAAGGAGAAATAAATACAGGCATTAGCTCAGTATATGCCATTGCTAATGCTTTAAAAGTAAAACCAGCAGAACTATTTAACTTTTAAACATGGTATTAGAAGGCTTTGCGTAACTAAAATTTTGTATAACGCTGAATTAATGCAAAAAATGGTTTTGCAAAGCCTTCTAAAAAAGCTAATCGTTACTAGCTCATTAAAATCAAAATACACCTTACCCAATTCTTACCATCCCCCCTATTTTTATACCCTAGCACAATAAAGATTAGCAAAGCCCTCTCATATTCGCCCGCACTCTAGTATATTTGGTCTTTAGTATGAAAAAAAATAAGACATTGATACTCAAAGACCTCGATCATATCTCTTATGAAGAGGGCTTATCGTTACAAAAAGGAATTTTTCAGCATACAGTAGATCGAAAAATTAAAAACAGAAAGCAAAAAGCAGCCGCGCAAGAGCGCACAGATAACCACCTTCTATTTTGTGAGCATCCGCCTACCTATACCTTAGGACGAAGTGGTGCTATGGAAAACCTTTTAATCAATAATGAAAAACTAAAAGAAAAAGGAGCGACTTTCCACGCCATAGGCAGAGGGGGCGACATCACCTTTCACGGCCCAGGACAACTAGTAGCATATCCTATCTTAGACTTGGACAACTTCTTCACTGATATACACAAATATTTACGCTTCTTAGAAGAGATTGTCATCCTCAGCTTAGCAGACTTTGGCATTAGTGCGGGGAGAATAGATGGTCTTACAGGCGTATGGGTTGACCACGTCAAGCAAGAACGCCCACGAAAGATTTGTGCTATGGGTATCAAATGCAGCCGATGGGTGAGCATGCACGGGCTCGCCTTAAATGTAAACACTGACTTATCTTATTTTGACTTCATCGTTCCCTGTGGCATCGTGGGCAAAGAAGTAACCTCTATACAAAAAGAATTGGGTGAGTCTGTCCCACTAGAAAAAGTAAAGGAACGGCTATTGCATCATTTTGTAGAAATTTTTAATATAGCCGATGTTCGATCTTAAAAACATTGTTTTCCTAGACATAGAAACCGTTCCTCAGCATGCACATTATCACGAACTGAGTAGCGAGTTCAAAAAAATATGGGATAAAAAAGCCGAAAGAATAGATGCAAATACTGACTCGGCTACACTCTACGAACAGAAAGCAGGCATATTTGCAGAGTATGGAAAAGTCATTACCATTTCCTTAGGCTTTTTTTCACATACTGAAGGAGAGCTACAGTTTAGAACTAAGACTCTAGTAAACGATGACGAGCAATTACTATTGACAGAATTTGTACAACTTGCGTCAAAGAAATTTAGCAAAAAGAAATATCGTTTTTGTGCCCACAATGGAAAAGAGTTTGACTATCCTTACCTATGCCGTAGAATGATTATAAACCAGATTCCTTTGCCTTCCATTCTTCAACTCATGGGCAAAAAGCCTTGGAATGTACATCACTTAGATACCTTGGAGCTATGGAAATTTGGAGACTACAAACACTATACTTCGCTAGAAACACTGAGTGTCATTTTTGGTATAGAGTCTAGCAAAAAAGAAATTGACGGCAGTCAAGTAGCCTCCGTTTACTACCATGAGCAAGGACTTGACCGTATTGCTAAGTACTGTACGCAAGATGTGATTGCTACCGCACGTATTTTTTTGCATTACTATGGACTCGGACAACTAAAAAATGAACATATTATAAGGATTAAAGATTAAAGATTAAGGATTAAAGAGGACATAATAGTGATTAGTGGTTAACGATTAGAGATTAGTTTTGAG
>WTJX01000571.1:0-20756 GCA_011524675.1 Cytophagales bacterium | reverse complement strand
TCAAGACTCTGGGCTAGTATCCTAATGAAAAAATGAAAGGGTGATAGTGGTTAGAAAGATTAGAGATTAAAGATCAAAGATTAAAGAGGACATAATAGTGATTAGTGGTTAACGATTAGAGATTAGTTTTGAGTTATAAGTTATGGGTTTTGTGTAGAGACGCAATGTTTTGCGTCTTCTAGGTGATAAATCAAGACTCTGGGCTAGTATCCTAATGAAAAAATGAAGGGGTGATAGTAATTAGTAATTAACGATTAGTGATTAAGAAACTTTGGACTTTGTACTAATGACTTTGTACTCAAAACGTAGAACGTAAAACTTAAAACCTAGAACGTAGAACCTAAAACTTAAAACTCAATAAAAATAAGCATGATGGAAGCACCTTTATTGTCAGTAAAAGATTTATCTATTTCTTTCCCTTTCGGGGAATCACATCGTGTCGCGGTAGAGCAACTCTCCTTTGACATTTACAAGGGAAAGACATTAGGAATAGTAGGCGAATCTGGAAGTGGAAAATCTATTACTTGCCTAAGCATCATGAAACTTTTGCAAAAAGCACAGCACACGGGCGCAATACTTTTTGAAGATCAAAACCTTTTGAACCAAAGCGAAAGAGAACTTCAAAAAATAAGGGGCAACGAGATTTCTATGGTTTTTCAAGAACCTATGAGTTCACTCAACCCTGTGCATACGTGCGGTAAGCAAGTGCTAGAAATGCTGATGCAGCATCAAGTCATCTCAAAAAAAGAAGCTAAAGCGCGCGTACTAGAGTGGTTTGAAAAAGTAAAACTTCCACACCCAACGCGTGTGTATGCGGCCTACCCTCATGAGCTGTCAGGAGGGCAAAAGCAACGCGTCATGATTGCGATGGCAATGATAACACAGCCCAAACTACTTATTGCAGATGAGCCTACCACCGCACTAGACGTAAGCGTACAAGCCGAAATCCTTAGTTTACTCAAAGAGTTACAAGCTACCCATGAGACTAGCATCATTTTCATCACACATGATCTAGCCGTAGTATCCTCTATAGCAGACCATGTATTAGTACTGTACAAGGGAAAGAAAATGGAATACGCAACAACTAACACACTCTTTCAAACCCCTCAACACCCTTATACCAAAGCCTTGATTGCTTGCAGACCTACTAATAAAAAAGGAAGACTAAGTACTGTAGAAGAGTTGATGAACGGCAGTAAAGACGAGTCTCAAAGACAACAGCCCCCTGTAACTACAGCCCCTACACAAAAAGTGATTTTAGATATACAAGAACTGTCAAAACATTACCCTCTGAGCAAAAATATCTTAGGTAAAACAACTCAGACCCTCAAAGCATTAGACCAAATCAACTTGCAAGTGATGCAAGGGCAAACGCTAGGAATAGTAGGTGAGTCTGGTAGTGGCAAATCTACCTTAGGGCAATGCATCTTACAATTGACCCGCCCCACACAAGGTAAAGTATATTATGACGATAGCCTGCTATCCATGAGTAACAAAAAACAACTAAAAAACATAAGAAAGGAAATACAAGTCGTGTTTCAAGACCCTTATTCATCTTTAAATCCAAAAATCAGTATTGGAAAAGCAATATTGGAGGTGATGAAAGTGCACAAGCTGTACAGTAGCAAGAAAGAAGGGATAAAAAAAGTCAAGGACTTGCTAGAGAAGGTAGGGCTAGAGAGAGAACATTATGATCGTTACCCTAGTGAGTTTTCGGGAGGACAGAGACAGCGTGTTTGCATAGCCCGTAGCCTAGCAGTAGAGCCCAAAGTACTTATTTGTGATGAGTCTGTGTCTGCCTTGGATGTCTCTGTACAAGCCATGGTACTCAACTTATTGAATGACCTCAAAGCGACGTTCAACTTGACCTATCTATTTATCTCGCATGATTTGTCTGTGGTAAAATATATGTCGGACTATATGATTATAATGAACAAAGGAAAGATAGTGGAGCAAGGCATACCCGAAAAAATTTATGACCAGCCTTCTTCTGACTATACCAAAAAGCTCATAGCAGCCATACCTACACTGTCCTAATCAAAACAAAATCAAAATTATATGTGATTAATAATAAATATACATTACTTTTGCAATCGAAAAGTATTAAACATACTCAGAGCATAGCATATAGTAAGTTGATACACTGTAGCTCTTAATCATACACTTCAACAGTTTTACACCTTAAATAGTGGTAAACAGCTTCGGGTCAAATCCAAGAGCCACATAGTTCACAGAAGATTTAATGAACACAACACAATCCTCGAGACTAACATCTTGATAGTAAAAAACGTTAAAGTATCATAAGTATTTTTGGACAACTATTCAGATTTGCAAAACCATCTTTTGCATTTATTCTTCGTTATACAAAATTTTAAAATCCTTATTTACAGCCAACAGATTGTGATTTTAGATTTTTGAAAACATTGATTAAACACAAAACCTCAGTTATGCAAAGGCATTTATAACAAGCTTTTTTTGCCAATGGGTAAAATCCAAACGTACTCAAATATAAAAAAATCACTACTCACATTAAAAGAACACTACACCTTACTACGTTTCAATCTAACTGATTTTGACATATTTATTTTACTGAAAGACGTATTAGTAGTAGTTCCACATCAATCAAAAAAACATAATAGACCAAAGATTACATGTCTAGAAAAAGAAAAAATCAATTAACAGCGCATTCCGCAGGGCACAAAGCCTTACACTTTTTATCTTCAAAACCAGAGAAAGCTTACACCCTAAAACAACTCTCTAGGAAAGTACATTTTTTCAATAAGCGTTCGCGAAAACTACTCGCCGAGGGTTTAGAAAAGCTTGTGAGCGAAAACGTATTAATTCACCTCAAAGACGGTTCTTATCAATACAATCAAAAAAGAAGAATAGCACGAAGGGTAGATAGGGCAGAAAAAATATACCGCGACCATCTCCCTGTAAAAAAAGAAGGAGGGCTAAGCAAGGATAAAAAAACAAAAGCACAAAGATCAAAGCAAAAAGCTAGCGACGAAAAAGTACATCTAGGAACGATAGATTATGTAAATGCAGGCTTTGCCTACGCCATCTCAGACGACTTTGAAGAAGATGTAAAAATAAAATCTTCATTGTTGTTAAGCGCATTGGATGGAGACACTGTGTACTTCAAAGTCATCAGCCGTAATAAAAAAACAAGAAGACTAGACGGAGAGGTAACCGAAATAGTAAAAAGGAAAAAAGAAGAGTTTGTAGGGATATTTGAAGCATCCAAAGGCTTTGCCTTCGTTCTTCCAGATTCTCGAAGAATGTTTCATGACATCTATATTCCTCTAGAGAAAAGAGGGCATGCCATGAACGGGGACAAAGTGATCGCTAAGATTGTAGAATATTCAAAAAGAGGAAAAAACCCAACAGGCGAAATCATCAAGGTATTGGGTGAGCCAGGCAATAATGATGTAGAGATGCATGCAATCTTACTAGAATATGGTTTGCCTTATGACTTCCCCTCCGATGTAGAGCGAGAAGCAAAGAAAATACCGCAAGAAATCACCAAGGAAGAGATAAAAAGGAGAAGAGACCTCAGAGGAACAACTACTTTTACGATAGACCCATTGGATGCCAAAGACTTTGATGATGCTATTTCTATCAAAAGTCTGAAAAATGGACGCTGGGAAATAGGGATACACATAGCAGATGTAACGCACTATGTAAGACCTGGCTCAGACATAGAAAAAGAAGCCTATGAAAGAGCTACCTCTATCTACTTGGTAGATAGAACCATCCCTATGCTGCCAGAAGTACTCTCAAACAAGCTATGCTCTTTGAGACCACACGAAGACAAACTTGTTTTCTCTGCCATCTTTGAACTTGACGAGCAAGCAAAAATACATAAACAATGGTTTGGACGTTGCGTCATACACTCCGACAGAAGGTTTACCTATGAAGAAGCACAAGAAGTAATAGAAACAGGAGAAGGAGACTATAAGGAAGAACTGTTGACACTAAACACCTTGGCAAAACGTCTAAAAAATCAACGTTTCAAAGAAGGGGCTATCTCATTTGAAACTCCAGAGGTCAAATTTAGACTTGATAGTGATGGTGTGCCACTAGAAGTGATCCCAAAAGTACGCAAGGACGCTCACAAGCTAGTAGAAGAGTTCATGTTATTGGCAAATAAGAAAGTAGCGGAGTTTGTCTATAACTATAAGCAAAAAGGAGCAAACAATACTATGGTCTATAGGGTGCATGAAAACCCTGATCCCGAAAAGCTTGAAGGCTTGGCTGTTTTTGCATCAAAGTTTGGTCATATGCTCAACTTTTACAAAGGGAATGTGGCCGATGTAATCAATGACCTAAACCAAAAAATAGAAAACAGTCCAGAAAGAGATGTGCTACAAAGCTTAGCAGTAAGGACTATGCCCAAAGCGAGATACACTACCGATGCCAAAGGGCACTTCGGTCTTGCCTTTGAACATTACTCACACTTTACTTCACCTATCCGAAGGTATCCCGATATGATAGCACATCGCTTGCTACAGCATTATCTTGATGGTGGTAACTCACCGTCTGCCATAGATTTTGAAGAAAAGTGTAAACACTCCTCTGCGATGGAAAAGCTCGCAGCAGAAGCAGAACGTAGCTCTATCAAGTATAAACAAGTAGAGTATATAGGAAACCTTCAAAAGAAAACCTTTGACGGACTGGTCTCTGGAGTTACCGACTGGGGAATATACGTAGAAATCACAGAAAATAAATGTGAAGGCATGGTAAGACTTACCAGTCTTACCGATGATTTTTATGAATATGACGCAGACAACTTTTGTGTTACAGGAAAAAGCAACAAAAAGGTCATCAGCTTTGGAGACAAGGTAAAAGTGGAAGTAGTAGGTACAAATTTGAGAAATAGAACCATAGATATGATATTAATTCAATAAATTCTTGGAATAGTGATGTTTTTAAACTACTTTTAAGATACTATTATTATAATAACTCTTTGCCAACCAAAAGTAAGAATTATGCTAAATAAAAAAGTTAAGCCTTTATTTATATTTGCCATTCTAGTATCCTTCCTTTCTTGTGTTCAAGATGATGCAGATATTACTTTTTCAGATCAAGAATTTTTCACTTTTAACGATGTAGTATATTCTATAGAGAATTCGACCTATGCTATAGATATACTAGATTATTCCACTGACACATCAGTAGCCGTAAGTTATGATATAGAGATTGTCTCGGACACTTCACTTGTTGAAGAAGAAGACACTGCTACCTGTGTTGATGAAGGTGGAGATATTGGAGCAGTGCACGCTGGTACTGGTGTAACAGCAAGAGTTGCAGGCTTTATCCCTGACCTTTTTGAGTGCATAGAATATGTGGATGATACTACTTTTATATATGATACCACTTTTAACACTACTAAGATTTCTCTTTATACAATAACTTTAGTATCCGATGAATACAGTGTAGAGTTAGCGTTTCCACTAGAGACAGATGTTGATTCTACACCTGTGATAGAAGAGATCACAACACTTGATATTACACAAACGACATCATATACCTACACCAATACAACTACGCAAGAAACCAAGACAGTAAACGTACCGTCAGCATTTTTCACTGTACAGGGGCTATTACCAGATTATGCTACTAGTGGGTTTATCAATATCCTAAGCCTAGACGAAGAAAATAATATAAATCTTACATTTTCACTAATTTACCACGGTATAAGTTTGGTAGGTAAATATGAAGGACCGATATATGAAATTGATTAAGAAACGACACATACTATTCATCTCTCTACTTAGCTTGTCCGCCTTTTTTTCACAGTGTGCCAAGCAAAGTGAGGAAATACTAGACTTCTTGGATAATGGAGGTACTAAAAGTTTTAAATATGGAGGTACTACCTATATTACTGACCAGTCAATACTTGGTATTAGCGCAGTAGAAACGGGTGAGATTACATACGATACTACTTATTGGTCACCTACTATAACTGAGGATGGAGTAACCGAAGAAGCCTGCTATGAAAGGGATATCAGATCCCCATGGATACAAACTTCTAGTGGAACAGGTACAAGTAGGACAGATGGTTTTATTCCTCCTACAGGTTTATGTACTTATATTTGTGATAAGTGTGACACTATATTAGAAGAAGTTCCTCTCTTAGAATGGTCAGTGAATTTATTTATAACTAATAGTATAGATATCAATACAGATGCAGAAGGCATAGATGATTTGTCGGAAGGAGAGTACACCTTAAAACTATCTTTTCAAGATGTGGAAATTCCGATAAAAAATGTAACAATTGATTATCCAGACGCTATTGGGACAAGAGATTTTGCTATTTTTATCAAAGATGAAAACCTTGAAGTTACCTCGGCAAGAGGTCATGTAGTTATCGACTCTATCACAGATAGCTATGCAAGGCTAAGTTATAACATCATCATAGACGAAGAGACTGAAACAAGAATAATAGGTAGGTACGCAGGTGAAGTATTTAATGACATATTTTCTTCACTAGAATTAGAATAATTTAACAGTACAAATTCAACTATAATCAAAAAAGCACTGTATGCTTTAGCATACAGTGCTTTTTGTATTTTTGGAGAAATCTAAGCACACCTTTGAGTAAACGGTACACTCTAATTGAAAAATAGAATATAAGCATTCAAAGAACAAGCAATAAGTAACCAAAGAAAATAAGGTAAAACAAAGTACCTTTCATTCCCTAAACAACTCATAAAGAACAAACAATAAGAAATAAGTAGTGTGAGACTACAAATAACAACTAAGGCTATTACTATTAGGTGGTAGTGAAAAAAAAGTGGACTCCATGCTACATTCAATATCCATTGAAGTATATACCCTAAAACTATTTTCTTTTTTTCGATGGAAGAGTCAAGTGCTTTAACCATGAAAAAAGTAAAACATAGCATAATAAAACTCCACGCTACACCAAACATCCAACTAGGAGGTGTCCATGGAGCCTTATTTAGTTCGTAGTACCATGAAGATGATGCTCCTGTTCTTGTATAAAGACCGGCTATATACAAACCTCCGAAATTAAGAAGGAAAAATAATAAACTCTTTTTGAGCAAAATAATAATGTATGAATATAACAAGTACCCATTGACCAAGCAACAGCAACTAAACAGAATTAGTTTATGCTCTTAATCAATGAGTTTTTAAGTAGGTAGAAATGATAAATTAGAATGATTACATCCATTTAATACCGCAACCTATTGCAATAGTCTTGTTCTTAGAAACAGCCTTCCCTGCCAACAATTCATCTACAGCATTTTTTATGTAGTTTTTTCTCACGTCGCTAGCATCTCTTGGATTGTCATCTATTGCTCCTACATATTCTACAGTAATATCCTTACCCTCTTTCTTCAATACATATGCATGAGGTGTTTTTTGAGCACCAAAATCTTTGGCCACTTGCTGAGTAGCATCAAACAAGTAAGGAAAAGTATATCCTTTCTCTTTGGCCAATTTTTTCATATTTTCAAAGGAATCAGATGGATAGGCTTTCTCATCGTTTGAAGAGATGGCTATCACTGGAAAGCCCTTAGAAGCATACTCCTTATCTAAAGCCATAATTCTACTTTCGTACATTTTTGCATATGGGCAGTGATTACAAGTAAACACCACAATGAAGCCTTTGGCTTTTTTATAGTCAGATAAAGATACTTTGTTGCCGTTTACATTTTCTAAAGTAAAATCTTTGACCTTACTATGAAGGGAATAAGAGCTTTCTCCATTACTAAAAGAAAGTAACACAAAAGAAACAGCAGCAAGCGCTACTAAGGAAACTGTTTTATAAATTTTCATGATAATTAAATTTAAATGTAAAAAACTTTTTCAACTGATGTTAAGTAGGCGAACAAAAATCAACTCTCAAACGGATTAAACGTACTAGACATAAAACTATATCGACGTACCCGTTCGGTAAGCTTTCTTTAAATATTTTGATCGATATACTTTTTTAATGTGTCAGCAGTAATACTCCCATAAAAACGCTTTATATCATCGTTATGAATAATCAACGTGTATGGTATAGCTCCATCCCAGTCAGCATCCACATGAGGTATCCAACTGTTATAATCTGTTTCGTCTAATAGCTTTACTGTAGAAGCAATCTTCTTTTTAGTTAAGATAGGTCTAAGTTTAGTTTCTAGGTCTTCTTTAAAATCTAAACTTACTAACAATACGTTGACATCTTTAGTTTTGTATTGGGCATTAATCTCTTCAAAAAAAGGTAATTCTTCTATACAAGGGATACACCAACTTGCAAAAAAATTAATAATATGAATAGTATTGCCTGTAGGATGAAGTTCTTTTTCTAATTGAGGAAAACGAATAACTTCAATCTTAGACTCTTGAGACTCTCTCTTAGCCTCTGCTTTCTTGTTATTACTATTACAGGAAAGCATCAACACTGTAAGTAATGCAACGTATATAGACTTCATTAGCTATTATGATTTACGAGTTTATACTATATAATTACAATTTAGATCAAACTTTAGAGAATAAGTTTAAGCTAGACGACAGTTTTTACTTTTTTTATTTCCTTATGTCATATACCATAGCACTCCAAAACATACCGTTGGGATCAATATCTTTAGGGTATTGAATTGAAATCTTAAGTTCACCCTTTTTGTCGGGTGTGAAATCAAATACATATTCGTTATTATTATTCTTTTCTACTTTTTTCAAAAACTTATCTTTAAAGAACAAAGCAAGTTTCCCTCCTTGATTGGAAACTATTTTGAATTGGTACTTTTTCTTTTTACTCATTTCTAAGGGAGCCTTAAGAATATCCACATCTACATCTAATGCATAGGTCTTAGGTAAATTATGTACAATGCCTTTTCTATAATCGCTTAAAATTTTGCTTGCATTTACAATACCACTTTTAAAAAAAGAGTGCCTAATATAAGGTAGGTCTTCATACTGCTTTAGAGTGAGTTTGCTTTGGATAAGTTGATACTCATTTCCATCTGGATAAGACGGGAGGTGGGAGAATATCGCTTCATAAGGGTTTGTATTAAACCAATAATCACTTAGTCTTTTAGTAAAGACAAGCTTACTTTTAACCTTTCCTATATATCCTGCTCCCCAAGTAGCATCGATAAATATTTTTTTCCCGTCAATGGTCAATACATTCCAAGCATGGTCTGTACCCTTAAACTTTGTGCCTTGTTTAAACCCATAGCCTTTGGAATAACCACCTACTACCTCAATATCTAAACCTGCATGTTTGCCCATTGCATGAAATAAATTTGCATAACCTGAGCATACCCCCTTTCTGTTGGTCATGGTTACACTTGGATCTGTGCTAGGATATTTACCTTTCTGAAAACTTTCTGCATCATACGCTATATTTTCGCATAACCAATAATAAATAAGTTTAGCTTTCTCTAGTTCACTCTCCCCCATCTTGACAAGGTAATCTGTTACTTTGATGTAGTCGGCTTTTACTTTGGGAGATTTTTGAGCATATGCCAACAATGCTTTAGACCTTTCTGCGCTTATGTCTGTGCTAGCAATACCATTAGCACAGAGTGAAAGGATTATTAGGGTAATAAATATTCTCATTATTAATCTTTTTATTTGTGATAGGCCAATGTCAAAGACTAAGCCATTATCTTTACGCTCATAAAACTCACTGAAAATTCACAAAGCTATATAAGCTAGTTTACATAAAATCATACTATCCTGCTTCTAACAAAAGCCCACATATTACATGCGGTATTTTTAGTGCTTGTGTGCCAAAGCAGATTCAAACTTTGTCAAGCTATCTCTTAATTTTTTTACATTCTCTAGATCCGCAGATTGCTTACACTTCATCGAATATACTAGCAATTGATGGCATAAGGTTAATTTATATAAGTAATCATCAAACTCGTGTGTCCCTGGGTTTGTACTTATTTTTATTCGTTGATGTAAAAAATACTGACTTACAATGTCCTGTATTTTTTTCGCATGTTCTTCTTTGTTCATCACCCAACGCACCAACTGATTGTTATCAGGTTTTTTACTAGAAGAAAGTTCATTGATTTGCTTCATTGATTTTTCTATGGTGGCAATGTTCTCTTTTATCAGATCAATTCGTGTTTGATCTCCATAAATCCCACAAGGAATCTCACAGTGGGCATTTACTGACTGGCTAACCATTAATAACATAGCTAATGCAGTCAAACTTTTACTGAAAATTTTCATAATACAATTTAAATTAAGATGAAATACTAATACTGAAATAGAATAACAATTCTGAATTGAGTTATACCTTATCATATGACTATGTTTTGTATATGTAAGTTGCCTGTAAAAAGTAGAACCTTGTACACGACTGTTCAAAACTATTATTTACAGCAAAGGCTTCAGTTAAAAAGACCCAAAAACTTGACTTCATACAAAACTTTAGCTTATACCAAGCCATCATATAATCATCAAGTAAAAGTAATAATAAGTTTAACAAAACACCTATCTATGATGAAATTTTATTTAACTACAAAAAGCATAAGTAAGGTTGAACCTTATATTTTGTGTGATGAATAAGCAAGATTACTTTTTTGGATAGGCTATGATGTAATGTTTAAATCTAAGGGGAATCTATAAATTATTCTTAGGGGGAGATAAACAAAAAAAGTGTTACAATTGATTATTGTAACACTTTCTGTATTGTTAAGATAGAGCATAGTTAGAATATACTCTGATATTTTAGTGCTAATAATTAGCTTACTATTTCTCTCTTTTTGTGCTTAGCCTCTTTTTTCTCTGCTGAAGCATCATATTCTTCTTTGTTAGTTACGATAAGATCACTATAATCTCTCAAACCTGTACCCGCAGGAATTAGGTGACCTACGATCACATTCTCTTTTAAGCCTAACAAATGATCTTGTTTACCTCTTATTGAAGCTTCACTCAATACTTTTGTAGTCTCTTGGAAAGATGCCGCAGATATAAAACTAGTAGTACCTAAAGAAGACTGTGTGATACCTTGCAACTTAGGCTTAGAGACAGAAGGCTCAGCATCTCTGACTTCGATAGTCTTCATGTCTTTTCTCTTCAAACTAGAGTTTTCATCTCTAAGCTTTCTAGCTGTAAGAATTTGCCCAGGTTTAACATTAGCAGAGTCTCCAGCATCTACAACAACTTTCTTGTCTAAGATGTCATCGTTCTCTTCCATGAACTCAAACTTAGGAACTATTTGCCCTGGCAAGAAGGTAGTGTCTCCTGGCTCAATAATTTCTACTTTCTGCATCATCTGACGTACAATAACCTCGATGTGCTTGTCGTTTATTTTCACCCCTTGCAAACGGTAAACTTCTTGTATCTCGTTCACCAAATATTCTTGTACTGCTGTAGGCCCTTTTATAGCTAAGATATCTCTTGGCGTAATGGCGCCATCAGAAAGTGGGCTACCTGCTTTGATAAAGTCATTGTCTTGTACTAAGATATGCTTAGAAAGTGAGGCCATATATTTCTTCTTGATTCCGTCTTTAGACTCAATGAAGATTTCTCTATTACCTCTCTTAATACCACCATAAGTTACTACTCCGTCAATCTCAGATACAACCGCTGGATTAGAAGGGTTTCTAGCCTCAAACAACTCTGTTACTCTTGGCAAACCACCCGTGATATCTCTTGTCTTACCAGTCATTCTTGGGATCTTCGCCAATATCTGACCTGCTACGACTTTATCGCCTAAGTTTACAGACAAGTGAGATCCTACAGGTATGTTATAACCTTTGGTCGTCTCTTCATCCCCTGTTCTCACTACGATAGCAGGGTTTTTAGTCTTGTCCTTAGTATCAATAATTACTTTCTCTCTGTGTCCTGTCTGTTCGTCAGATTCCTCTTTGTAGGTAACACCTTCTTCTATAGAATCAAAATCTACTTCTCCGTCTCTTTCAGAAAGAATTACAGCATTATAAGGATCCCAGAAACAAAGTTTATCGCCTTTCTTAACCTTTTGCTTATCTTTTGCTTCCAGAATAGCTCCATAAGGAACATTATTAGTGATAAGTGTCTTTTTGGTCTGTGGATCTATTATTCGGATCTCACCAGCTCTACCCATCACAACTTTCACCTTGTCTCCATCAGCATTAACTGTCTCTACAAATCTGACATCTTCAAACTCTAGCTGACCATCAAACTTAGCAAAAATACTAGCATCAACTGCAATATTTGAAGCAGTACCCCCTACGTGGAATGTTCTAAGCGTCAACTGCGTCCCTGGCTCACCAATAGACTGTGCTGCAACTACTCCTACAGATTCACCCATACCTACCATTCTACCAGTAGATAAGTTTCTTCCATAACATTTGGCACATATACCTCTTCTCGTCTCACAAGTAAGTGCAGATCTTATTTCAACTGTCTCTATACTTGTTTCATCAATTCTTGCAGCGATCTCTTCAGTAATCTCTTCTCCAGAGGCAAGAATCAACTCATTACTTATAGGATCGTACACATCGTGTACTGACACTCTCCCCAAAATCCTTTCTGATAATGGCTCTACGATATCTTCGTTATCCTTTAAAGCAGATACTTCAAGACCTCTTAGTGTACCACAATCAAACTCTCTCACGACAACATCTTGCGCTACATCTACTAGCCTTCTTGTCAAGTAACCCGCATCGGCAGTTTTCAATGCTGTATCTGCAAGACCTTTTCTAGCACCGTGTGTAGAGATAAAATACTCTATAACATCAAGTCCTTCTTTAAAGTTTGATAGAATTGGGTTCTCAATGATAGACCCAACAGAACCAGACAAGTTCTTTTGTGGCTTTGCCATCAAACCTCTCATTCCACCTAACTGACGTATTTGTTCTCTTGAACCCCTAGCACCTGAGTGCATCATCATATAGATTGAGTTGAAACCTTGGTCTTCGTTTGCCAATTGTTCCATTAAGGTATCTGTCAACTGAGAGTTTACTCTCGTCCAAATATCAATTACTTGATTGTACCTTTCATTATCTGTAATAAGTCCCATTAAGTAGTTGTTCCATACGCCATCTACTTCTTCTTTGGCACCGGCTACAAGACCTTCTTTCTCTACAGGGATTTTCACATCATTCAAGCCAATAGATAGCCCTCCCATATATGCCATTTTGAATCCTAGACCTTTGATGTTATCTAAGAATAAAGCAGCTTTTTGGTTTCCTGCAATCTTATAAACTTTTGCAATAATTTTTTGAAGCTTCTTTTTAGTCAGTAGCTCATCTACATAACCTACTTCTTTAGGTACGTGTTTGTTAAACAATACTCTACCTGCAACCGTTTCGATAAGCTTGATCTCCAAAGAACCATCGTCATTTAAGACTTCTGTTCTTACCTTGATGAAAGCATGTTTAGAAAGTTTTCCATCATTAAATGCGATCTCTACTTCCTCTGGGCTATAGAACATTTGCCCTTCTCCTTGTATCACCTCATCCTTAGTACTTTTCTTACCCTTAGTGAGATAGTAAAGCCCCAATACCATGTCTTGTGAAGGTACTGCAATAGGTGCACCATTGGCTGGGTTGAGGATGTTATGAGAGGCTAACATCAATAATTGTGCTTCTAAGACAGCTTCTTGTCCTAAAGGTACGTGAACAGCCATTTGGTCACCATCAAAATCGGCGTTGAATGCTGTACATACTAGTGGATGTAACTGTATTGCTTTACCTTCTATTAGTTTAGGTTGGAAAGCTTGAATACCCAATCTGTGTAGCGTAGGAGCCCTGTTGAGCAAAATAGGATGTCCTTTCAAGACATTCTCTAATATATCCCAAACTACAGGATCTTTTCTGTCAACAATTTTCTTAGCGGACTTCACTGTTTTTACAATACCACGCTCTATCAACTTTCTGATGATAAATGGTTTGAAAAGCTCTGCTCCCATGTCCTTAGGCAGACCACACTCGTGAAGCATTAATTCTGGGCCTACTACAATCACAGAACGACCAGAATAATCCACCCTCTTTCCTAAAAGGTTTTGACGGAAACGCCCTTGCTTACCTTTGAGCATATCACTCAAAGACTTTAGTGCTCTGTTACCATCTGCTTTTACAGCATTTACTTTTCTTGAATTGTCAAATAATGAATCAACCGCTTCTTGAAGCATTCTCTTCTCATTTCTAAGAATTACTTCTGGCGCTTTTATTTCTATTAATCGCTTTAAACGATTGTTTCTAATAATTACTCTTCTATATAGATCGTTCAAATCGGATGTTGCGAATCTACCTCCATCCAAAGGTACTAACGGACGTAACTCTGGTGGTATAACTGGCACCATTTGAATGATCATCCACTCAGGCTTGTTCTCAATTCTAGTTTGAGCATCTCTGAAAGCTTCTACTACTTTTAACCTTTTAAGTGCTTCAGCTTTTCTCTGTTGAGAAGTATCATTAGCCGCAGCATGACGCAAGCTGAATGATAATTCATCTAATTTTGTTCTCGCTAATAAATCTTGTAATGCTTCAGCACCCATCTTAGCGATGAATTTATTAGGATCATTGTCATCTAATAACTGATTTTCTCTAGGTAATTTATCAATGATATCTAAATACTCATCTTCTGTCAAAAAGTCTAAATAACTTATACCATCTTCTGCTTTAATTCCCGGTTGGATAACCACAAAGCGTTCGTAGTAAATTATTTGATCAAGCTTTTTGGTAGGCAAACCTAATAAGTAACCAATTTTGTTTGGCAGAGAACGGAAGTACCATATATGAGCTACAGGAACTACCAACTCTATGTGCCCCATTCGCTCTCTTCTTACTTTCTTTTCTGTTACCTCTACACCACATCTATCACAAACGATGCCTTTGTATCGTATTCTCTTATATTTACCACAATGGCATTCCCAATCTTTTACAGGTCCAAAAATTCTTTCACAAAACAACCCGCCCATTTCTGGCTTGTATGTTCTATAGTTAATTGTTTCTGGCTGTGTTACTTCTCCATGTGAATTCTCAAGGATTGTTTCAGGAGAAGCAAGGCTTATTGTGACTTTAGAAAAATCGTTATTGATCTTTTTATTTTTTTTAAAAGCCATAGTTTGTAGTTAGTATATGTTAATTCTATTTAGAAAACGCCTTTAAGATATCATCATAAAAATGATGACTTGGAGCATGTTTAAAATTTAAACATGCTCTTAATTCATTGTAATCTCTAGAGCTAAACCTCTTAATTCATGAACCAAAACATTGAAAGACTCAGGGATGTTAGGCTTAGGCAAATTTTCACCTTTTACAATCGCTTCATAAGCTTTTGCCCTACCTATTACATCATCAGACTTTACTGTTAAGATTTCTTGTAGTATATGAGAAGCACCGAATGCCTCTAATGCCCATACTTCCATCTCTCCAAAACGCTGACCACCAAACTGAGCCTTACCACCAAGTGGTTGCTGAGTAATCAATGAGTATGGTCCTATAGATCTTGCGTGCATTTTATCATCTACTAAGTGACCTAGCTTCAGCATATAAGCTACACCAACAGTAACTGGTTGGTCGAATCTTTCTCCTGTAAGACCATCATATAGATATGTTCTACCATAAGGAGGCAGTCCCGCAGCATCTAACTCAGCTAGTACTTCTTCTTCTGTAGCTCCGTCAAAAATAGGGGTTGCATATGTTTTCCCTAAGATTTGACCTGCCCAGCCTAATACGGTTTCGTATATCTGTCCAAGGTTCATCCTAGAAGGTACACCTAGAGGGTTAAGTACGATATCAACTGGTGATCCGTCTTCTAAGAATGGCATATCCTCTCTTCTAACAATCTTAGCAACAACACCTTTGTTACCATGTCGCCCTGCCATCTTATCTCCTACTTTGAGTTTTCTTTTCTTGGCTACATAGACTTTGGCAAGCTGCACTATTCCTGTAGGTAACTCATCTCCAACCTCTATAGTAAATCTTTCTCTTTTGAAAGCTGAAGCAACTTTGTTTCTAGAGTTATTGAAGTTTTTGATCAAACGAATGACTAAATCATTTGTCAGCTCATCTTCTGTCCAATTATCTAACACAAGGTTAGAAATAAAGTTCACTTCCTCAGGAACAGCATAGTTACTTTCGTCCTTGAAAATATTTTTGTCTGGGAATAGGTTCTCTTGAATATTTCTTCTTGAAAACTTTACTCCTTTAGAAACAATCTCTTCACCAAACTTATGGCGAATGCCTTGACAAGTTTTTCCTTCTAAAAGCCCTGAGAGTCTATCAAGTAGAATATTCTTCAAGCCTGTAAGGTCTTTGCTATACTGTGCTTTAAGTTTTACTAACTCTTTCTTGGCAATAGCTCTAGTTTCTTTGTCTTTCTTAGGCCTAGAGAATAATTTGGTATTGATGATTACCCCTCTCAGTGATGGAGAAGCTTTCAATGAAGCGTCTTTAACATCTCCTGCTTTGTCTCCGAAGATGGCTCTTAAAAGTTTTTCTTCTGGAGTAGGGTCTGTCTCACCTTTAGGTGTAATCTTACCTATGAGGATATCTCCTTCTTTAATCTCTGCACCTGTTCTTATGATACCGTTATCATCTAAGTTTTTAACCGCTTCTTCGCTAACGTTTGGTATCTCTGCTGTTAGTTCTTCTTCTCCTCTTTTGGTATCTCTTACTTCTAATTCATATTCGTTGATATGTACGGAAGTATAGATATCGTTTCTTACTACATTTTCAGAAATTACAATAGCATCCTCAAAGTTATATCCTTGCCAAGGCATGTACGCAACTCTTAAGTTTCTACCTAGAGCTAATTCACCGTTGTTGGTAGCATAACCTTCTACGAGTACTTGCCCTTTAGTAACTTTATCTCCTTTTCTAACTATTGGAGAGTGGTTAATACAAGTATCTTGGTTTGTTCTTCTAAACTTGGTTAGTTTATACTCCTTTCTTTCAGAATCGAAGTTTATTCTTTGCTCATCCTCTGTAAGATCATATTGTATGATGATTTTATTAGCATCAACGTATTCAATAGTACCTTCACCCTCTGCATAGATCAAAGACCTAGAATCTAGGGCTAGTCTCTTTTCTAAGCCTGTACCTACTACAGGAGCTTCTGCTCTTACTAAAGGTACGGCTTGACGTTGCATGTTTGATCCCATCAAGGCTCTGTTTGCATCGTCATGCTCTAAGAAAGGAATCATAGATGCAGCTACCGAAACGATTTGATTTGGAGCTACGTCCATATAAGATAACTTAGCAGGCCCTACAACAGGGAAGTCTCCTTCGTATCTTGCTTTTATTCTATCAGACTCAAAATCACCTGAATCTGTGATTTGAGCATTTGCTTGTGCTATGTTATGGCCGTCTTCTTCCTCAGCAGTTAGGTATATAACCTCTTCTAATGCTTTACCTTCACCAATCTTTCTGTATGGTGTTTCTATAAAGCCCATGCTATTTACTTTAGCATGCACACAGAGAGAAGATATAAGTCCAATATTTGGACCTTCAGGGGTTTCAATAGTACATAATCTACCGTAGTGTGTATAATGAACATCACGTACTTCAAAACCTGCTCTCTCTCTAGAAAGACCACCTGGCCCTAGAGCTGACATTCTTCTTTTGTGCGTAATCTCAGACAATGGATTGGTTTGATCCATAAACTGTGATAGCTGATTTGTACCAAAGAAAGTATTGATAACAGATGATAATGTTCTTGCATTTATCAAATCAACAGGCTTGAAATCTTCGTTATCTCTAACGTTCATTCTCTCTTTGATGGTTCTAGCCATTCTTGCTAGACCTACTCCAAACTGACTATAAAGTTGTTCACCTACTGTCCTTACTCTTCTATTACTCAAGTGGTCAATATCATCGACTACAGCTCTAGAATTTATAAGACCAATAAGATATTTTACAATCTCTATGATATCTTCATTGGTCAAAACTTTTGTATCTGACGCTATGTCAAGACCTAGTTTTTTGTTAATTCTATAACGGCCAACCTCACCTAAGTCATACCTCTTATCACTAAAGAATAAGTTTTGTATTATCTCTCTAGCGGTTTGTTCATCTGGTGCTTCTGTATTTCTTAATTGACGATAAATCTGTTCTACTGCCTCTTTTTCTGAGTTAGAATTATCCTTATTCAATGTGTTATACACGATAGAATAGTCTGCAACGTTGACATCTACTCTATGAAGAATAACAGATTTAGTACCAGAGTCTAATATTGTAGCGATATCATCCTCTACCAATATAGAGTCTCTTTCAAGAAGTATTTCGTTTCTGTCGATAGAAACCACTTCACCAGTGTCCTCGTCAACAAAATCTTCTGTCCAGGTCTTTAATACTCTTGCAGCTAGCTTTCGTCCGATAGCATCTTTTAACGTAGCTTCTGTTGCTTCAATTTCTTCTGATAAGCCAAATAAATCTAATATTTCTTTATCAGTACCATAACCTATGGCTCTAAGTAGTGTTGTTACTGGGAATTTTTTCTTACGGTCAATGTATGCATACATGACGTTGTTTACGTCAGTAGCAAACTCAATCCAAGATCCTTTGAAAGGTATAATTCTAGCTGAGTATAATTGGGTACCGTTGGTGTGCTTACTTTGGGCAAAGAATACACCTGGAGACCTGTGTAGCTGTGATACGATAACTCTTTCTGCACCATTGATTACAAAAGCACCTTTTACATTCATATAAGGAATGTTTCCTAAGAATACTTCTTGCTCTATGGTTTCAAAATCTTCGTTATCTGCATCATTACAGATTAGTCTCAATTTAACCTTGAGAGGAACGGAGTATGTAAGACCTCTTTCAACACATTCATCTACTGAATATTTGGGAGGATCTACAGAATAGTCAATGAATTCTAAGACAAAACAGTCTCTAGAATCTGAAATTGGGAAGTTTTCGTTGAAAACTTTGAATAGTCCTTCATTGTCTCTTCTTTCTGGAGAGGTTTCGATTTGAAAGAACTTTCTAAACGATTCTAATTGTACATCCAAAAAGTCTGGATATTGTAGAATAGCTTTAGCAGATGCGAAACTATGTCGCTGATTTGTTAGTGAAGCCAAGGTAAAAACGTTTTTGTAAAAAACAGTACTGACTAATAAATAGAATTGGTATAAATGGGTATAGACCTGAAAGTACTTTCAGGTCTATACATTAAGTGCTATGTGAGAATAATTACTTAATCTCAACCTCAGCTTCGGCAGCTTCTAACTCTTTCTTAAGAGCTTCTGCTTCTTCTTTTGTAATTCCTTCTTTTATAGCCTTAGGAGCCTCATCAACTAGTGCTTTAGCTTCTTTAAGACCTAAACCAGTAAGAGATTTAACTACTTTAACAACCCCTAACTTAGATGGACCAGCTGACTTCAAAATTACATCAAATTCAGTTTGTTCAGCAGCAGCTTCACCACTACTACCGTCAGTTGGAGCAGCAACAGCTACAGCAGCTGCAGCAGGCTCTATTCCGTGCTCTTCTTTAAGTACAGCTGCTAAGTCATTTACTTCTTTAACTGTAAGATTAACTAACTGTTCTGCAAATTCTTTAAGATCTGCCATTTTATATATGTTTAAAAGTTAATTTCTAAATTTATTTTATGCTTTCTCAGATAATGCCTTCAATATACTCGCCAATTTGTTACCTGGTGCTTGTAAAGCAGAAATAACATTTTTGGTAGGTGATTGAAGTAATCCAATGATTTCACCAATAAGCTCTGCTTTAGATTTCAAGCTGCTTAGCGCATCTAAGTGGTTATCTCCTATAAAGAAGTCCGCATCAATAGAAGCTGCTTTGACTAGAGGTTTTTCTGCTCCTTTTTTTCTATACTCCTTAACTACTTTAGCTGGTAAATTTCCTGCTTCTTCAGAAAACATTACACCGGTAGTACCTTTGAGTACACTGTAAAGTTCAGAATAATCTCCTTCTTGATTCTCAAGTGCCTTCTTTACAAGTGTATTTTTATACACTTTGTATTCAAGCCCTTTATCAAAACACATTCCTCTAAAACTATTAATTTCTGCAACTGTCAAACCAGATGCATCAACAAGATAAAAGAATGGAGTTTTGGAAAGCTTATTTGATAACTCATCTATAATCTGAGCTTTATCTTCTCTTGTCATAATCCAGATATAGAGTTTTTATCAATTTGCACCGCTTTACTCATAGTACTAGATAAGTGCATAGACTTAAAATAAGTACCTTTTGCAGAAGCAGGCTTTAATTTGGACACAGTTTGAATAAATTCAGTGGCATTTTCTGCTATTTTCTCAGGAGAAAAAGAGACTCTACCTATGGAAGCGTGAATTATTCCAAACTTATCCACTTTGAAGTCGATTTTACCGAGTTTTATTTCTTTCACGGCTTTAGCGACATCTTGTGTAACAGTTCCTGATTTAGGATTGGGCATTAAACCCCTTGGCCCCAATACTCTACCTAGCTTTCCCACTTTGGCCATTACAGAAGGCATGGTTACAATGACATCAATGTCTAACCATCCACCTTGCATTTTTTCTATGTACTCATCAAGACCTACGTGGTCTGCACCAGCATCTTTAGCTTCTTGCTCTTTATCTGGAGTACACAATACTAATACTTTCTTTGATTTCCCGATACCATTAGGAAGTGTTACTACACCTCTTACCATTTGATCGGCTTTTCTAGGATCTACTCCTAAACGAATGTCTATGTCAACAGAAGCATCAAACTTTGTAGTCGTGATATCTTTGACTACAGAGGCTGCATCTACTAAGCTATATTCTTTATCAAAATCTGCTTTTTCAAGGGCAGCTTTTTGACTTTTTGTTAATCTTGCCATTACACAAAAGTTTGAAAATTAG
>WTJX01000431.1 GCA_011524675.1 Cytophagales bacterium | reverse complement strand
AAATTAATGATAGCTTGTGATTTTATGCCTTGCTTAAAATAAGCATCACCCAACTTAAAATATATCCCTGCGCTGTTAGGGTTGAGAGCACTAGCCGACCTAAAAAGATTTATCGCCTTTGAATATTCGCCTATCATAAAATGACCCATCCCCTTAATAAAAAGCTCCTCGCTCCTTACGATAGTCTCTTTGGTTATGGATGCTTTTTTTACTTTCTTTTCTTTTTTCTTTTTTGCAGGACTTGTTACAATCCCAACAAAAAGAAAAGATAAGGCAATCAAAAAGGAAATAAATCTGTTCATATGTTTATTTTTTAATATTTTATACTATTGTAATCTCCTAAGCTTACGTCTTTAGGGCTACCTTCCAAACTTACGTGACTGCCTAGCATAGAATTAGTCAAATTAGCATTAGAAATTTTTGTGTTTTCTTGTATGATTGACTTAGATAATAGAGAATTCTCAATACTACAATCATCACCTATAGATACGTAAGGACCTACTACGGTATTTTCCAATGATACATTCTTCCCTATGTAAACAGGGGGTATCACAACTGAGTTCACTGCCTTGAGGCTTTTATCAACAATCTGTGATGGATCAAGATAGTCCAAATAACGTGTATTTGTATCTACAGTAGCATTTTTATTGCCACAGTCCAACCAATCTTCTACTTTAGCACTTACAAACTGATTGCCATCATTTTTCAAGTTTTCGAGAGCATCTGTCAATTGATACTCTCCATTGACCAAGATTTTGTGATCTACTAAGTGTTGTAATGAATCTCTAAGAAGCTCACCAGACTTAAAATAATAAATCCCAATGATTGCTAAGTCTGACACGGCTGTCTTTGGCTTTTCTATAAAGTCAGTAATAACCCCTTCTCCATTTAACTTTACTACACCAAAAGAAGATGGATTTTGTACTTTTTTGACCCATATAGCACCATCTTTGGAAGCGTCTAACTGAAAATCCGCCTTAAAAAGTGTGTCTGCAAAGGCTACAATAGTGTTACCTTTCAGCGCATCTCCAGCGCACAATACGGCATGTGCTGTGCCAAGAGGTTTATCTTGATGGCATATCGTTCCTTTTGCTCCAATCGATGCTGCAATTTCAAGCAGATTTTGTTCAACTTCCGTACCAAAATCACCAATAACAAAAGCTACTTCATCTATTTTCTCTTGACAAACTTTGGCTATGTCTTCTACCAAGCGTTGTACAATAGGTTTACCTGCTATAGGAATCAAAGGTTTAGGTACTGTAAGGGTGTGCGGCCTTAGCCTACTACCTCTCCCTGCCATTGGTATTATTAGTTTCACAAATACAGTTTTTTTATAATTTGTTTAAATATATTACAATCTGACGATAAATAGTCAAAAATACAAATCTCACTTCCTTAAAATTTCCTTAATCTCTTTTCTTTCTATAGCATATACCAGTACAAAGAACAATATGAGCCCAACTATTTTAAGTAAATAGACCATGACAATAGATAAAAATGTAAAACTTATAATTGCTTTATAAATCAAGAGTGTTGAAAAAATATAGGTCAATATCTTAATTAAAGGATAAGGCACAGGATAATGCTTTTTACCCATCATATAAGCAACCAACGCCATAGACACATAACAAATAAGCGTAGCTATAGCTGAGCCATAATAACCAAAATAAGGAATCAATACCCAATTGGCAACGACCGTAAGTACTGCCCCCCCTATGCCTACATAAGCCCCTAAGAGTGTTTTATCAGTTAGCTTATACCATACCGATAAATTATAATAAATCCCCAAAAAAAGATTAGCATAAAGCAAAATTGGTACTATCCCTACCCCTTCATGAAATTTATCATCTATGAACATATTAAATAGGTTTTGGAATAATAAAATAACCAACAATGCCAAGGATATGATAATCACAAAATAATTCATCAAAGTGGCATACATTTTCTGTGCGTTTTTTTCTGAAGATTTATCAAAAAAGAAAGGTTCTGCAGCATAGCGATAAGCTTGAATAAAAAGACTTATAAAAATGGATATTTTATAACATGCGCCATAGATACCTATCTGCTGTCTTCTTTCAAAGTCTGTACCTTCGAGCAAGTAATCCAACATGATACGATCTAAAGTTTCATTGATGATACCAGCCAACCCCAACAACATAAGCGGCCATGCATAGCGAAACATCTGTTTGAAAAGCGAAAAACTTACTTCTTTTAATTTTACTTTTAGTAACTGTGGCAACAATAACAGTAGCGTTACAAAGCTTGCAATAGCATTAGATATGAATATATATGCTACACCTATGGAAGGATCATATAAGCTAGTATCCTTGTGATCGTCATATAGTCCTTTGGCATAATAAAGAAAAAACAAATTCAAACCCACAGTCAAAGCAATGTTGGTAAGCTTAACCATAGCAAAATAACTCGCTTTATTATCAGTTCTCAGCTTGGCAAAAGGTAAAGCAGCAAGCACATCAAATAAGATCAATAGCAAAATAAGTTGAACAGAAAGCAAAGCTTGCTCCTCATTGATGAGAACAGCTATTGAATTAAGTTGAGAAAAAAGGAAGCAAATCAATGCTATACTTATGAATGATACAGATATTACTGCCGTACTGTAGCTTTTAGTATGTTTTTTGACAAAGCGAAAGAAAGCCGTTTCCATTCCAAAAAGCAATAACACAAACAAAAAAGCAGAGTAGCTATATAGTTTACTTACTGTACCAAATTCTGCCGTAGTAAACTCATCCGTAAACAGTGGTACAAGCAAAAAATTTATCAACCTCCCTAAAATGGTAGATAAACCATAAATTGCTGTCTGACCAAGTAATTTTTGTAGTTCTTTTCTCACTCCTCTTTATCTAATTGAAATGTAATATTAATCCATATTCATTAAAGTTGATATTATAGACTATAAAAGTTTCAGTCGGTTCTTCATTTTTCAATAAAATAAGTGTTAACCTTCAAAGACAAACCTGCTATTTTGATTCATCTCATCGTTAGAAATACACGCTTTGGCTTGCTAAAACTTCATTTTCTGTATTGAACTTAACTAAAACCACTCATTTTTTAACCCACAATTATTTTTACCCGCCAACTCAAAAATGAAAGAATTAGTTTATTTTGATTGTTTTGCTTGTTTGAATTGACTTATTTTATGATTAAATTGTACTTTTTAAAGCGTATTAATTACGCTATAATGTTCTTAATTTATCAATACTATGTATAACTATTTATTCCCTCTTTATTTGTTATTTTTTTTAAACGTCAATACGTTACGAGCAGAAACAGAAATAGATTACATCAACAAAGAATCATTTACCAATTATCAAACTAGCTATAACTATACTTATTGGAAAGATTCATGGAAGACAAAAATAAACGAAAGAAGTTTCATAAATCATTCAAGCGAATATGCCTTTGCAATAGATTTTAATAAGCTAGCGATCAAAAGCCTCATGATCAATGAGCAAGTAATCAGCCGTCAAAAGGCTTTTAGACTATTGGACCATGAAGTTATCACCAAAAATAATACAGGAGATATTCATTATGCCATAATAAAAGACGGCGCTATCCTACACGAAAAAAATAATAAACCCACATACTTTGGAGGACAAGACAGTCAACTAGCCACTTATGGTACATGGTTTAACCAACGTTTTGTAAGTACCAACTTTACTAATAATCCAAAAATGGTCAAAAATTTTACAGGGATAGAATTTGCTTCATGGCACGACCGTTTAAAATTAACTTTTCATGTAATGCCTAGCGAAAATATCAAGAATGGTCAATTACAACTTTCATTACA
Organism: Cytophagales bacterium; assembly: GCA_011524675.1. Classification (GTDB taxonomy): domain Bacteria; phylum Bacteroidota; class Bacteroidia; order Cytophagales; family JAAEPT01; genus WTJX01. Next base: position 1,907 of record WTJX01000431.1, on the reverse strand, counting down.
GATGCCTGCCGAATATGCTAAACTATTGAATACTCAAAATATTTATGCCTTTAGTTCTGCCAACGCTGATAATGGATTTGTTCTAAAAGCAGGGAAAAATACAGCCTCTGCAAACGTAAAAGACAATAAATTCACAGTAATCTCCAATGCACAAGATTTTCAAGCAAATAAATCTTATGAACTAAGCATTTTGATATATGCAGTAACAAAAGACCTAAAGGCAAAACATGAAACTATTTTCAATCAAGAATCTCAAATAAATGTTAAAGCTGTACAAATAGCCCCTAAAGAGCAAAATTTAGAAAAAGCAATTTCTTATGACGAAGACCATGCCATACATTACATTAAAATGCCAAGAGTAGGCATGGGACAAGGAAATTGTGATTTGATAGATGAAATGCAAAAAATAGACCTAGAGCTAAGCAATACTTCAACAGAAAAAAAGAAAGTACGTCTATGTTTTAGTCAAGCGCCTAACTCCAACGTTACAGGTTTTAACTCTATCATTTGTCACAAGGACGGCACCCCTTCAGGTTTTCCTTTGCAAGTATCCAAAAACTGGCATACCACACAAAAACAACTATTTAGCGGTAGCTGGATCAAAGAATATACAGAATTAATCATTCCTGCAAACACTAGCTTACATCTACAATACAGAAGAACAGGAGCAAAATGGGGGCAAGTATATACCGCCTCTTCACATCAATTATGCGTAGTAGGTGCTGGTGTACCTAGAGGCGGATGGTTAGAAGCGTCACTAGGTGGTTTTGGAGAAAACATTACACACTCACCAGACTATGAGTATGGCAGTACCATAGGTGCAGATATACGACCATTTTTGGTTACTGGTAAAAGCTCTAGACAGTGTAATTGGACAGGAAATGTAGGAGGACTAGACTTGTTTGTCTATAAAGATGATAAGGGCAAGAGATGCTATCAATCACAAGTAAAAACAGACCTCAGAAAACAGTCTCCTAACCTTACAGAAACCACGATATCCTCAATTTCATCAGACAAAAAATTAAAATTTGAATACAGCTTCTTCCTCAGTAGATCAGACGACTTCACCAAAGTATATTACAAACTCAAGATGGAAGCCTTACAAGACGCTACCTTTAGTAGATTTGACCTCTTTCAGTTAGGTGGAGATGTTTATAACATACATAATGCTCAGAAAATTGTCTATGGTAATGAAAGCGGTGTTACTGGCAAGTTTGACCCTATCAATAGTGGTAGCAATGACTATACAAGAGATGCCTTTTTGCTAAAAGGTAAAACCCCTTGGTTATGGGCAGGCGATGGACTATACTACGCAGGAGCAAAAGAAGGTAAAGAAATCGATACAAACAATGGAATGATTATAAGAAAATATGTCGCTACCCTAGGTGGTAAAACATACACTAGCCCCTATGTAAGAGAACGTTCTAGTGCTGGAGGATTTTCAAAAACAAAAAAGACCAACCCTACCTCCTATTGTGTAGTAACACCACCTAGCATCAAATCATTTAAGAAAGGAGATAAGATTGAAGCCATCATAGAACTCGTCGTTTTCCCTAAACAGGCAGAAAGTTACTACGGTCCAAACCTATATTTCATGAATGCTTTAGCCAAATTTGGCAATAGCTACGAGTTACTTAAAAGAGAATCAAATGGAAATACACTCATAGCTGAATCCCCAAAAAATAATATAAATAGTGATTTCCCCCTTACAGTTGAGACCAAAAAGAACGAAGCCTTTGTAGAAATAAGTAATGGTAAAGGGTATATACCGATTGTATTTTCAGGCTTAACAACTGTCAAAGACCCTATACTTTGGAAAGCAGAAAAAGGTGGAGAATGGAAACAAGTAGATCAGTCTAAACATGGAAAAGACTTTTGGCAAACAGAATATAATATTACCACAGGTT
>WTJX01000469.1:0-5598 GCA_011524675.1 Cytophagales bacterium | reverse complement strand
TGATTAGTGATTAGTGATTAGTGATTAGTGATTAGTGATTAGTGATTAGTGATTAGTGATTAAGTTAAAATCTAGGGTTTATTTATACTAATAATTAGCTAATTTTTCTTAGATAATAAAACAAAACTATTCTTTTAGTTCCTTCCTGCAACCTTTTTCTAAAATATCTGTCTTTTAGACTAGCAAACGTTAAAAGTGAAACGTTGAAGGTTAAACGTTATTAAGTTTAGCTCATAAGACAATACTTATAACGTAAAACGTAGAACCTATAACTTAAAACGTATATAAACACATGAAACGAGCATTTTTATTACTATTCATATGTTCTCTAGTAGTAGTACTGAGGGGACAAGAATATGAACCTTCTTCTGCCCTACCGCTAGACAAATCCTTTACCATAGGAAAGCTGGACAATGGACTTACCTATTATATAAGAGAAAATGGTTTACCCCAAAAGCATGTAGAGTTGCGCCTAGTAGTCAAGGCAGGTTCTATCTTAGAAGATGAAGATCAGCTTGGCTTGGCACACTTGATAGAGCATATGGCATTCAATGGCACCAAACATTTTCAAAAAAATGAACTCATCCACTACCTACAAAGGATGGGGGTAAAGTTTGGTCATGACCTCAATGCCTATACCAGTTTTGATGAAACGGTATATATCTTACCCATACCTCTTGACAAAAAAGAGTACTTCATGCAGGGTATGCAAATATTAAGAGACTGGGCGGGAGACATTAGCTTTGACGAAAAAGAAATCGAAAAAGAAAAAGGGGTGGTTACAGAAGAGTGGAGAAGTAGTCTAGGTGCAAGTACACGCATCTCCAACAAGATGTTTCCAAAGCTTCTCTACAAATCTAAATATGCAGAACGCATGCCTATCGGAAAAATGGAAGTAGTCAATAGTGCTTCTAGAGAAACTATTACTCGTTTTTATAGGGATTGGTATAGACCCGACTTGATGGCAGTAGTTGTCTGTGGAGACATCTCTGCCACAGAAGTAAAACCTATGATCGAAAAGCTATTTGGTGATTTGAAAAACCCCGACAATGCTAGACCTAGAGTCATAGAAAGCCTTCCTACCCACAAAGAAGTAGTAGTAAGCAGAGACTTTGACAAAGAGTTGATTATAGGGCAATTGTCTATCATGCACAAACTACCAAAAAAAGAACTGTCTAAACATTCTGATTATAGAAGGATATTGACCAACTCATTATTCAACATCATGATGAGCAAGCGTTTTGCAGAAATATCTACCAAAGCAAATGCTCCTTTTTTAGGGGCTAGTTCATCTATTTCAGATCAGTTTATGGGAGGTGTGCGTACATTCTCTATCAGTGCTTCTTTTGGAAAAGAAGGTTTTGACAAAGCCATACGTGCCTTACTCAAAGAAAACGAAAGAGCTAAGCGTTTTGGATTTGTACAACAAGAATTTGACGATGCCAAAAAAGCTATCAAAGAAAGCTACGATCGTTTGCTCAAAGAAAAAAACAACCATCAGTCTTCTTCCTATGCCGAAGAAATGATACGTAACTTCCTTCAAAATGAGGCCATGCCTGGCATAGACTACGAACACCAACTCACCAACCACTTACTAAAAGAAATAAGCTTAGAAGAAATAAACGCTAAGTTGCCTACATGGATTACCCAAGAAAACAGGGTCGTAATGGTCAATGCTCCTAGCGCAGACTCCCTTTCTATACCTTCAGAAAAAGAAATAGTAAACATCATAAACAAACTTGAATATGATGACCTAAGCCCATATGTATATAAAGAAGTAACAGATTCTTTGATGTCTGGCTATACATTGCCAGCAAGAGGTGAAGTAGTCAATGAAAAAGTATATAAGAAAACAGGAATTTATGAATGGAAACTATCCAATGGAGCTACTGTCTATTTACTCCCTACGCCATACAAAAATGATGAGATATTATTTTCTGCGTACAGCGAAGGCGGTTTCTCACAGTACGGAGAAGAGGATTATACTACGTTAGCAAGGTTGCCAGAAATGATGCAGAGCAATGGACTAAACACCTTAAGCAATACCGCTCTACAAAAAATAATGGCAGATAAAAGTATAAGGATATCTTCCTCCATAGCAAAGTATAGTGAATCTTTGAGTGGTAGTAGTGCGCGCAAAGATATCACTCCATTTTTTGAGTCCTTACATTTAAAAATGCGCAAAGTCTATTGGGATCAAGAAGCCATCAGCTCAGTCATCACACAAACCAAGGCTGTACTACCCTACTTACAAAATAATCCCGAACTTAAATATGGCTTAGAAGTCATGAAGTGGACTTCTAACGAACACCCTTTGATGATGAAACTCATACCTTCACTTGCAAACTATGAGGGTATTGACTTTAAAAGAGCAGAAGAAATCTACTACGAACGTTTTGACAATGCAGCGGACTTCACATTTTTCTTTGTTGGTACATTTAGCGCACAAGGCATCAAACCATACATAGAACAATATATCGCTTCGCTCCCATCTGACCTAACAAAACTAGAAGAACCAAAAGATCTAAAATTAACAAGCCCATCGGGAGTATTCAAAAAAACAGTATATGCAGGCTTAGAAGAAAAAAGTTATACCTCTATAAACTTTACAGGGCTAGTTGAAGGAAAAAAAGGAGACTTCTTTTCTTTTTATAAGGTATTGGAAAACAGACTTTTGGACATCCTTAGAGAAGACAAAAGCGGTGTATATGGCGTAAAAGTTGACAAAGAGATAACTCGCTTCCCCGAAAAGAGATACACGATCTCTATCTCCTTTGGCTGTGATCCCAAAAGAAAAGATGAGCTAGTAGCATCTGTATTTGAAGAAATCAAAAAAATCCAAACCGATGGTGTTCCTACAGAAGAATACGAAAGAACTATACAGACAAGGCTAGAAACAATAGAAAAAGCCAATACCAACAATCGTTATTGGTTGATGCAAATGCAAGCTAAAGAGATAGAAGGTAAGTCTATGAAAGAAATGGATAAGCTATATAGCAATCAAGTGAAAAAAATAAAAAAGGTAAAAGCATCGCAGATACAACTTGCTGCCAATTCATACATTGATTTTTCTAACTACCAACAATATGACTTGATGCCTGCTGCTTATGAAAACAAACAGACGAATTGATCGTCAAGCATTAGGTTACATCACCAAAAACCAAAAACCCCAAAGCTGGTAATATTCACCCTCTAGCTTTGGGGTTTTTTATTTTTTTATTCACTCAAAAGTATAGTACTAATAGCCCATTTCTTTGCTCCCCCATGCGCTCACTTTCTGTAGAAATCTAGAAAAGTATGTGCAAAACATAAACCTCAACCTGTAGCAACTCCCCTTTTATGCGTAAACGCAGGTAATTGTTAGACTTCCATAGGAATTCCTGTTTAAAGGCTATTATTGCACTTTTTTGTCTGTAAGTTGCAAACTCAAAATTAACAACAACTACTTTTTAACATATCAAACAATGACTGAAAACGACACAACCTTCCAACAAATAACAGATATTTCTTCTGCAGACAGAACCAAATTTATCCGTCAAACTTACTTACATGTATCTATAGCTGTAGTAGGTTTTATCCTTTTAGAGCTAGTATTATTCTCTACAGGTATTGCAGAAAATATAGCCTATGTATTGACAAAAAGTAGATATACTTGGGTCTTTGTGTTGGCAGCTTTTGCATTCATCTCTTTTAGAGTAGTAAGCTGGTGCAAAGCATCCGTTTCACTACAAAATCAATACTTAGCTTTATTTGTTTACATCTTAGCAGAGTCCATCATATTTGTACCTGTACTATACACGGCATCGTACTATGCACCTGGTACGATAGAGGTAATGACTTTCATGACACTATTTTTATTGGTCAGCTTATTTGGTATTGCGTTATTAACCAAAAAGAACTTCTCTTTTCTAAAAAGTTCTATCACCATAGCAGGTATGCTCGCCATAGGAGCAGTAGTATTGGGAATAGTATTTGGATTTAGCCCTAGTATCTTCTTTTCATTTGCCATGTTATCTCTAGCAGGACTATGTATCTTATACCACACTACAAATTTGGTCAACTATCATACACACCAGTATGTAGCAGCAGGCTTAGGCTTATTTGCTTCTTTCATGCTTTTGTTTTGGTACGTGATGAGAATCGGACTTATACTTATGGGAGAAGATTAATCGTATCGGTTCAGTAAACCATTGAGTTGAATATACTGAACCGAATACATCTAAAGTACTAAACTAGATTTACTAATCTCACAGGATTGACAACCAGTAGGCACACATTATATACTTGGTAAGAGCAAATAGTTGATAGTCCATAGTACATTCGTATGGACTCAAACTAACAGCCCGCAACTCATACCTTATCATTATTAAATCCATTTCACCGAAAGATCAAAAGAATTAATCTTTAAAAAACAACATTCCGATAGTTTTGATGTGATAATCAAACTTTTTAATGTTATTTTCGTTTTACCATAGTAACCCTTATGTATAAGAAGCCTTTTAAAACGTATGGATAAAAATATTTTTGGTGAAGACTTAATTACTTGTAGCACAGAACCTTTGACAGGTTTCTTTAGAGATGGATGTTGTAACAGCAACGAACTGGATCGTGGTGTACATACTGTTTGCGCCATCATGACCGATGAATTTCTAGCCTTTTCAAAAAGCATGGGTAATGACCTTTCTACACCTAGACCCAGCTATCAGTTCGATGGACTAAAGGCAGGTGATAAATGGTGTCTTTGCGCTGCACGCTTCAAACAAGCTTACGACAACAATTGTGCACCTTATGTATTATTAGAGGCAACTAATGAAAAAACGCTAGATATTGTAGATATGGATATTCTGTTAGCACATGCCTATAAGACTGCTTAGAGACACAAGAAGGTTTTGTTTTTTTTTGAATTAACATGTGTTCAAGTGTTTTTGTGTTCAAGTTGAAGAAGCATTGAACAATGAGCTTTGAGTTTTCAATCATGTGCTAGTATATAGATATTAACGCCACTTTCGACCTTCGACCTTTGACATTCGACTTTCATAAAAAAGCAGAAACCAACAATCACCAAAGCTCTCATTATTAATTATACATTATTAATTGATCTGCGCCACTTTCGTGGAATAAAATCTCGTTGTAGCTTGAATGAAAAAAGCCCTTAACTACAACAGCTAAAGGCTTTTTAATAAGTCATATTATCTACATTATTACGACTATCAAATAATTTAACTTTAATATTACCATTTTCTACTTTTATATTGATATCTTTTATTCCATATCTATTTAATATTAAATAGCCGTATATATCTGTCCCTAAAAGCAGTCGATTATTAATATTGCTAAATTTTTCAATTTTAAAATCTTTCAATTTCCTACGTTCAACCATTAATAGACTGTCTTGCCTTGCATATTCTACAGCTTGATTAACACTCAATGCATTCATTGTTTTTGGGTAACCTTCAATATTTGAATCTATAGGGACTCTAAAAACTATAAAGTCACTTTTATTAGCTACTGAAAAAACTATATAAATCATATGCTCTTTATCATCTATGCAATAATCATAAATAAAGTGACAATCATTCATTTTAATACTAGCACTTC
>WTJX01000364.1 GCA_011524675.1 Cytophagales bacterium | reverse complement strand
ATAAAGATATGTGTACAGTAAGTTTTTGTCCTAGTAGAGAAGGATGGCTACTCACCTCCTCGCGTGATGTGAAGCTTAGCAGACCAAAGGCAAGCTTTCCAGTAGAGAGAAAAGTAGGCGGAGAAGGTATGATACTTTATCCTGAAGACGGCTTAGCAAAGGGCACTTGGATCGGTACGAATGCTATGGGAGTGAGCGTGTGTCTCCTCAATGGTGCATTTATAAAACACGAGCAAGCCAATAGTTATGCAAAAAGTAGAGGGCAAGTAGTGCTAGACTTGTTGTCTTATCATGATCCTTTGACCTATTTGAAAGCTGATGTTTTAGAGGGAATAGAGCCTTTTACGTTAGTGTTTATCTATAAAGAATATTTGATTGAATATCGCTGGGACGGTGCGTCTTTATATAAAAAAAACTTAGATATCCATAAAAGATACCTTTGGTCCTCTGTTACCTTATATAAGCCATCTATTATTTCTCAAAGAGAATTACTTTTTGGACAATGGGCGTATGATGCCGAAATAACAGAAAAAGAATGTATGGCATACCACCGAACTGCCTTTGAGGAGCTTGGTTCTCATAACCGTGCGCTGATGTCACGCCCAAAAGAAGATTATGGGACAGTAAGTATTACCTGTATAAAAAATATAAGTAATACCAAAACAATGTACTATCAAGACCTTTTAGTGCATAGCAATGTCAAGCCTCAGTGTGCTAACATACCTGTCTTGCAAAGCAAAGCCTTCTAGTTTTTTACAGTTAGTACCTATCCATGAAGAAGAATAACAATAAAAAACACAAGTGGTTAAAGTGGGAGTTTTGGCCTTTTTGGTTGTTCTATATTCCCGTTTATTTTCAGTACCTCTACTACAGCATTAGGACAGGTAGTTTTGGCTTCTTCTCTGCATCAAACCCATTGATGACCTTTGGAGGTTTTAGCAATTATTCCAAGAGTCATGTATTGAAAGCAATACATGAGGATTACATACCTATCACCCACCTGCTTACACCTCCATTTGGTAAAAGCTCACCGACAGATTTTGGTTTGTCTTTTCCTGTTATCATGAAGCCAGACATGGGAGAGAGAGGTTTTTTGGTAGAGGTGATACATACCCAACAAGCCTATGATGCATATTTGGCGCAAAGCAAATTTCCCGTAGTACTCCAAGAGTTTATTGATTACCCCATAGAGCTAGGAGTGATGTATCATCGTTTCCCTAGAGAAAACAAAGGGCATATTACCTCTGTCGTCAGAAAAGAAGTACTTTCGGTAATAGGAGATGGTGTTTCTACTTTGGCAGAGCTTATAACCAAAGGTGAACGAACGCACTACCATCAGAAAATGCTTTTTGAACAGTACGCCCATGAGTTAAATAATAAGTTGGAGCAAGGAGAAAGAAAGCAATTATCGCACATAGGCAACCATATACGCGGAGCTACCTTTTACAATGCCAATCACCTCATAAATGAGTCATTACATAAGGTGTTTGACAAAATAGCACTCCCCATAGAAGGCTATCATTTTGGTCGTTTTGATCTGAAAGTACCTTCTTTGGATGATCTGTATGCTGGTAAAAACATCAAAATAGTAGAGCTTAATGGGGCTAACTCAGAACCTACACATATCTATGATCCTTCGATGCCTTTACTCAAAGCCTACAAAGCGATGTTTAGTCATTGGAAGATATTATATCTTATCAGCAAGGCAAACCATAAAGCAGGCGTGCCTTATACTTCTATATGGACGATCGTCCGTGAAGTCAGAAACTCTCGCAAGCAAAGAAAGAGTGATAAAGCGTCCATAGTCGATTGCTTATAGTCCATAGTCGATAGTCCATAAGCTTTTAGTAGTTAGCTATTGGCTTTTTTAATATTTGAGTATCTAGTAACTAGTATTGAGTCCTCATTATTAATTTTTAATCATTCATTATTAATTAATAGATGCCACTTTCGTGGAATAAAATCCTGCCTTTCACGTCCCTATGTCTCTACGTCTGTACGTTTAAAATCGTAAATAATCAATCGCTCAATCGTCAGTTGAGATCGTTGTACTTAGTACCTCGTACCTTGTACTTTCCAATCCCCACAACCACCAACCAAACTCATCACCCAACCCCTACAACTAATCACTAACCACTGTGAACCTTCATTTTTTAATTTTCTTAATTTTTTCATTTTCTCTAACAAGGGCACACATAAGCAATTTACACTACCCCTTTCCTTAATCTTTAATCACTAACCACTAATCACTAACCAACTTCTCATATTCTTGTACTAGTATAATTCATAAAAAATATATATTATTACAACTATATTATTAACGTAATGAAGCATTTGATTCAAAGCAATAGTCATCTTTTAAAGCAACTATCTGAGGTTGTACTGCAACTGAAAGATGACGATTATGCGTTACCTTTGGATATTTATTCTGGCTCAACGATAGGACAGCATACAAGGCATGTTTTATGTTTTTTTGACTGTTTTTTGCAAGGGTGTCTTACAGGAAAAGTATGCTTTGACAATAGAGAACGCAAAATAACGATAGAGCAAAATGTCCAGATTGCCTGCGATGAAATAAAAAGAATTAGTCAGCTTTTGACTACAGTAAAGGAAGATAAAAATATCACTTTGCAAAGCATTGCCGATGGAATAGTAACTAATGTAAGCTCTACTGTCCTAAGAGAACTTTTGTATGTGTTAGAACATACAGTACATCACTTAGCCATTATCAAAATAGGAGCATTACATCATTTTTCATATGTACATTTCCCTCAAAACTTTGGTGTAGCACAGTCTACCATAGATTATAACAAGCAATAGTCATTCGTTCTGTAAAGATAGTTTATAAATAAAGTCTTCTTTGTATTTCGTACTTTGTACCTTGTACTCAATGCAGACTTTTGCAATAAGCTGGATAGTGTGATTTTATGTAATGTAGCTTAGAGTTGTTTCTTTATCATTGATGTTGAGCAGCGTTTCTTTTCCAAAGATGAGCGCATGGTTATTTGTAATATGACCACAGGGAATATCAAAGCAAATAGGATAGCTATATTCTTTGACATGTTCATAGACGATTTCTTGTGCAGATAGCCCAAAAGGAATCGTATTATCATTCATATCACTTAATCCTCCTATCATCAAGCCTTTTAGGTTATCTAGTTTTCCCGCACGTTTGAGCTGTAGCATCATACGGTCTAGGTGATAAAGATATTCATCTATTTCTTCTAAGAACAATATTTTGTCCTCTGTGTCAATTTCAGAAGGCGTCCCTAAGCCATGCATCACCAATGTGAGGTTGCCACCAATGATTTCTCCCTTAGCAGTACCATGTTGATTAAGCGCATGAGCAGGAGTAGAAATATGATATGTGTCATTGAAAATACATGCTTTTAGTGAGCCGACAGCTGTTTGATCCGAAAAAAGCAAAGGCATAGTAGCATGAATGCTCGCTATACCCAAAGAGTTGACATGATGGTGAATGATGCTTACATCACTGAAACCAACGAACCATTTAGGTTTCTTTTTGAATGTGTCGAAGTTTACTAAATCTATGATGCGCGAGCTACCATAACCACCCCTTGTACACAAGATAGCTTTAGCACTTGGGTGATCCAAAGCCCATTGTAGATCTTCTGCTCTTTGTGTATCTGTTCCTGCAAACTGCTTGTCTTCTTTGAAGATATGTTTGCCTAAATGTACATGTAGCCCCCAACTTTCTAAGGTGGCAATACAAAGACTGATTTCTTCTTTGCTAATCTTGCGTGCTGTAGAGATAAGGACTATTTCGTCTTTTTCTTTGAGTGGTGTCGGTGTACTAAACATGATACAATGGTTAAGAAGCTAGTTTACATAAAATCATATTACCCTGTTTTTTATTAAAGCATAGATTGAGTACAAGGTACGAAGTAAAAAGAATACTTTCTTTGTAAACTATCAAAGCACTAAAAATTAGCACAGTATCTTTTTTTAATGCTTTTATTCACTCTGTACTTTGTGTTGTGTCAACGGTAATTTAGTTTTTGCTTAATCCTACCTTACAAAGTTAAACCTAGAAATAAAACCTGACAGGTATTAATGCTTTAAATGGACTCTTATTCATACTGTCTCACTGTTTTTTTTAACGCAAACCTGTCAGTTTTTTGTGAAAAATTCTATCATCGTAAAGTATAATTAATTATTAATCTCTTTCGCCACTTTCGTGGAATGAGATCTAGCTATGAAGTACAATATGAAATAAAAATCATTTTGTGAAAAATAAAGGTGTGAAATTTTTCTTGTTTCTTTTTTGCGTAGAAAAGCATTCATTTAGGAGAAAGAGGAGAGGACATTCTGAAACAAGTATTCAACGATTAGTGATTAATGTAGCTAAAAAAGTAGTAGGTTTAGGGTCTAATTCCACTTAGATCATTGATATATATATACATGTAGTAAACAATTTTTTATAGGGATTTAAAAATCATTAGATTAGAGCTTATTTGTTGTGCCCAATTATAAAAGCAGATGAAAGAAAAACAAACTGAAGGTATTATAGTTTCGTTTATTATTCCAGTATATAATAGACCAAACGAAGTTAAAGAACTACTAGAAAGTATGACTCAGCAGACAGCTTCTGAATTTGAAGTTATCATTGTTGAAGACGGTTCGGATGATAAGTGTGAAAGCATATGTGAGCAATTTCGAACTAAACTCGACTTAAAGTATTTTTATAAAGCAAATTCAGGTCCTGGTCAGAGTAGAAATTACGGTTTTGAAAAAGCTAAAGGGAATTATTGTATCTTTTTGGATTCTGACTGTGTTTTACCTCCAGATTATTTTAGGATTGTACAAAGTGAATTAAAAAAGAATTATGTAGATGCTTTTGGTGGACCTGATAGGGCACATCTTGATTTTAGTATTTTGCAAAAAGCAATTAGTTATTCTATGACCTCATTCTTTACAACAGGAGGGATTCGAGGTAGTAGCGAAAAACTTGAAAAGTTTCATCCAAGAAGTTTTAATATGGGGTATTCGAGAGATGTCTTTAATAAAACACAAGGCTTTTCTAACATGAGGTTTGGAGAGGATATAGATATGAGTATTAGTATATTACAAAATGGATTTAAAACAAGATTGATAAAAGATGCTTATGTCTATCATAAAAGAAGAACAAACTTTAGACAATTTTTTAAGCAAGTATTTAATTCGGGTATAGCAAGAATAAATTTATATAAGAGGCATCCTCAATCTCTCAAAGTCGTTCATTTAGCACCTGCAATATTTACGTTAGGAACAATGGCTTTATTATTTATTTCTATAGTGTTTTCAACAATCTTTTTGCTTCCCTTATTATTTTATACCTTGATTATAATAATAGACTCTAGTTTGAAAAACAAAAGTTTAAAAATTGGACTTATCTCTGTAAGCACAAGTTATGTTCAATTACTAGGTTATGGGCTTGGTTTTATCAATGCCACTTGGAAGCGAATTATTCTAAACCAAAAAGAATATGCAGCTTACGTAAATAATTTTTACAAATAAAAGACGGGTTAGAACAATGTATATGAAACCATAGCTTATATCTTACCACAATTCTTATACTAGGATGCTTTTCAGAACCATTATTAGTACTTATTGAGCGCTAAGTAGGCAGACAAAAATAATTGTGTTTTAAAAAATGAGTGGTTTTAGTTCAGGTCAAGGCAGAAAGCAAAGCTTTAGCAAGCTAAAGCGCGTATTTCTA
>WTJX01000488.1 GCA_011524675.1 Cytophagales bacterium | reverse complement strand
GATTTACATCTTCCATAAAAAACACCTAAATAATAATGTTCAACGTAATTACTCCATGTTTGTTTTCTTAAAAGGTGAACTTTCCACCAATTTTTTTAACAAAATGTTCAACAATACAAAAACCAATAATACAAAGAAAGAAGAAATGGCTATATTTCTCCATGCTACAAATTCAGTGCCTCTTATCATTTCTGATATGAAACGATAAAGACCATTGAGCAATAGAGCAAACAAAAAGCCCTTGGAGACTAGTCTCTCTTGTTTTTTAGGGTTAGAATTAAACTTAGCCTTCCCAAAGAAATATCCCAATACGCCCGTAAATGAAGCTTGTATAAGATAAAACTCTATTACTCTAGTGATGACAACCCCCAGATTCAAAGAACCTGATAGAGAATATAAATAGGCGGTGTTATACGCAGTAGCAAAACCTAAACCAATGGTCGCGCCATAAATGATTCCGTCTGCTGGCTCATTAAACTCTACACTATGATAAATACTATATCTCAATACCAAAAACTTTATCAATTCTTGAAGACAAGCATAAATAAGTACCGAATGAAAGAATAACTGTAAAGGTTCTAATTCATAATGTAATTTTGTCCTGATAAAAGATTCTAACTGGTAAGAAAGGAAGTAAGCAATAACAGCAGATAAGACATAAACTCCTACAAGCACCAACACGGGCTCTTTTTCATACTTATCTTTATGATAAAAAAAATATAACCAAATAAGACCGGGTACGACCCCTATGAAGAGCGGTATTACAATCAAAAAGGCTCCATGCAACTGTATGATATAATCTTTGAACAAAATAGATGAAACCAATGAAATCATGATGAGTATTACGATTCCTATATATTCTCTTATTTCAAAATTCTTTCTCAAATTTGTCATCTCACGTTTTTCAATTAATCATAGGATTTGAATATACTAAGTCAATGATAAAAAATCAAAAACGATCTATCGCTTTTTGAATATTTTCTTTATCTACACACAAAGATAGTCTTATATAATCTTCGCCATTAGAACCGAAAATTTTACCTGGAGTAATAAAGATATGCTTTTGTTCTAATAACTGGTCTAACCACTGGCTTATGTCTCGTTGTTTCTTAGGTTTAGCCCATACAAACATGCCTACTTGCTCTTGATTATACGTACAGTCCAATATATCGAGCAATTTATATACCAATTTTTTACGTTGAGTATAGATTTCATTTCTTTGTATATGCCATGTCTCTTCTGTTTGTAAGGCTTGTATAGCAGCATGTTGTATGCCATAATACATACCAGAGTCCATATTACTTTTCACCTTCAAAGCCGACTGTATGTAGCTTTTATGACCTGCAAGCATTCCTACTCTCCAACCTGCCATATTATGAGACTTGCTAAGTGAGTTTAACTCTACAGCAACATCAAAAGCTCCATCTACAGAAAAAATACTTAGGGGCTGCTGTTTGTTTAAGACTAAGCTATAAGGATTATCATGACAGATAAGTATTTCTTTTTCTTTAGCAAAAGCAACCAATTTTTCAAAGACCTCCTTTTTGGGTGGCGTACCCGTAGGCATATGAGGATAGTTGACCCACATCATTTTTACTTTGGTCAAGTCCTGCTTTGCAAGTGCTTCTAAGTCAGGATACCAATTTGTTTCGTCGGATAATTCGTAATACACAATATCTGCCCCCACTATTTTTGAAACAGAAGTATAAGCAGGATAAGCAGGATTAGGTATCAATACTTGGTCACCTTCATTCAAAAAAGCCATACTCAAGTGCATGATTCCCTCTTTAGACCCCATCAATGGTAGTATATCCGTATCTGACTGAAGAGACACACCATAAGTACGACGATACCACTGCACCATTGCTTCCCTCAGTTCTTTTCTACCTGTATAGGGTTGGTAACCATCTATATTTCTTTCAGAAGCCTCAGTTAACGCTTTCAGTACTTCATTTGGAGGAGATAAGTCTGGGCTACCGATGCCAAAATTAATCACGTCTAAGCCATCGGATTGCATTTGGCGTACTTGTTGCAATTTCTTTACAAAATAGTACTCTTTGATATTCGCTATTCTATTTGCTTCTGTTACGATCATATACAAACTCTCCTTTTTTAAACTCCCCTATTATAGTCAAATTCAATACTTCTTCACTTATCTCTTCTAAGCACTGTCTGTAGTTAGTTTCGGACACATATTCACAATCTACATAAAAAGTGTATTCATAAGGCTTACCTATAAGTGGTACAGACTGAATTTTTGTAAGATTAATTTCATAATCTACTACTTTTTTTAATGTCTTGGCGAGACTACCTACTTTGTGCGGTAACTCAAAACTTAACATAGCTTTATTAGTAGCACTTTTTGCCTTAACCTTATCAGCTTTTTGTAAAACCAAAAAACGTGTAAAGTTTTGTTTTATTGTTTCTATTTCACTAGCTAATATCTCTAAGTCATAAACTTTTGCAGCTCGTTTTCCTGCAATAGCAGCAACGCCTTTTAGCTCATTTTGTCTAATCATTTTAGCACTATCAGCAGTATCATGCGTTTTTTCTTCTTCCATGTTGGGGTATTGCCCAAGAAAGTCTCCACACTGCAACAATGCCATATAATGGGACATTACCTTTTGTATGTCCTCAATCTTTTGCCCTGGGAGAGCCATTAAATTCATGATAATGCGTAGTTTTACTTCGCCTATCACTTTATGATTAAACTCTTTCAATAAAGAATAATTAGGCATTATACTCCCAGCGATAGAGTTTTCTATCGCCATCATCGCATAGTCAGCTTCTCCGTCTTCTACTACCTCGCAAAGCTTTCTAAAAGTATCGCACGTTATCACCTTTATGTTTTCTCCAAAATAATGATGTGCAGCCGTATCATGAAAAGAAGCCTCTCCTCCTTGAATACCTATAACCAATGTTTTTTCCAATGATCTACTTTTATCTAAGTGAAAATTTACAAAAGATGATACCTTAAAAAAACTGTTGTACCTCTCCTTTTATCATCTTTATAGCATAGCTAGTAGGATCTTGCTTCAAAGAGACAGAGTAATCAAAAATTCTCTTAGCGAGCTCAATAGACTTACTATTAGCATCCATACCCTCAGCAGATTTGTTGATAAGCGTCGTAATATCTTGTACGGATTTTTTAATGGCAGCCCATGATTTTGTGCTTATATATACCTGTTGTGAAAGGTTATGATTATACTCATTACGCAACTCTTCCAAAAGCTTCTTGTGTAGATGTCCTGTCGTTATACCTGGTTCGTTTACCCTTACGATCAAATTATTCAATGACATCCTTTCCAAAAAAAGACAAAGTCTTTCAGTAGCTTGCAATCTCAAAGGAAGAAGAATTTCTACGTTTTTATTTTTGATTTCTAACTTAGCTGCTTCAAGCTCTTTTGAAACCATATTCTTTATGGCCAAGTACATTCCCACCAAAACTAGTGAAGAGGGAAGTAAGATTTTCAATAGGTCAGATACTATTTCCATGTATATTATTAATTAAAGTGCTAAAGATAAATAATTAATTACGGATAATACATGAATGGGGATATCATTTCTCAAAAGCATTAGAGTGGAAGCAGAAAGAAAATATAAGCATTTGATAAACCACGTGTTGATTTTTCACTAAACACTTTTAGTGGATAAAGCTTTTAGCCATTAGCGATTAGTTCTACTGTTTAAGGTAGAAGACTGGTGGAAACACCCTAAGCTCATGAAAATGAAGAAGTAGTTCATCGAATGCTTACTTTTTTAGTAATGATTGAAACTTATCCTTACTTAGACAGCACTACAAACTCCACCCTTCTATTAGCTAGATACGCCTCTTCACTATACACCTGTTGCTGATCACAAACACAATCATTAAGAGGTTCTTTTTCTCCCATTCCCTCTGAAAACAAACTTTTAGCATCTATACCATGACTTACCATATACTCTTTGACATAGTTCGCTCTTTTTTCAGATAAATTTTGGTTGTACACATCACTCCCCCTACAATCTGTATGTGCTGTTATTTTGAGTGTTACTTTAGGATACTGCTTCAACAATGCTACTACTTCTTTAAGTAACTCTTTTGATTCACTGACCAAGATAGCACTGTTGTACTCAAAATTTAAATTAGGCAATATTGTTTTTTTAGATACTGAATAGTTACTTATTTCTATTTTAAGTTTATCCAAAAAGACACTATCTTCCTCTACTGATTCTATCAGCTCATTAATTGGTATCACTAATGCTTCCACTTTACTTGTTTCTATTTTCTTTTCTACTTTAGTTGTAAGTATTTCCTCTTCTATTTTGTCTATATCGATTAGTTTATAGTTCCCTTTAATTTTACAACTCCCTCTTATTCCTACTACCTTGTACTTCCCGGGTTTGGAGACATCTACTCTATTTTCTGTTGTCTTCTTGAAAAAAGCCCCGTCTTTGTACCATTCGTACGAGTCATATCCTTCCGATACTATAGAGGTTAGTTGTAAGTACCCTTTTTCTTTGAAGCTAACAATACTTTGCTTATCCACCTCTACACTGGGAGGTGTAATAAAACCACTAAAATAACTAGCTGCTCCAATAGCATTAGATTTGTATGTCAAAGACAAATTAACGGGATCAGCAGAAGATACTAATATATTGTTAATGTCTTTAGGCAACTTATAGGTAGCTGTATTAAATGGAAGAGGACGTTTGGTATCAGCTTTTTTGATTTCAAAAGAATGATATAATTCTCCTGATGCAGGATTTACAATATTGACCTTAGTATCTACCTTACTGGTAGCGTTTAACATCACTCCATTATTTGTAGAATCTGCCCTATCTGCGATATGCGAGGTACTTAGGTAATAAAAATCTGCAATAGCTACCTCCGTACTTGTAATACATTCATTCCATGAAGGCAAAAAATTAAACCCACAAGTAAACTCTAAATCTGAGCCTGCGGTATTTTGATATACATAAAAAGGTTTGTTTCCCTTTAGATACATAACTTTATCAACAAAAACATCTGAAATAAAATAGTCTCCTGCATCTAATTTCACCTTTTGATAGTCATTGATAACTACCTCAGTCTTATCCCTAGTAGCCACAATGACCGCTTTCTCAAATTCGAAAGTCCCCTCCCCTTGCATAACCACATATTCATTGCCCAGCCTATCCACAGGTACTATCTGATCAAAGCCTATGTCTTTACCATTTTCTCCTACTAATTGGGTAGGAGGTAAACTAGCTATAGAACCTACATTTACCGCTATAGGATTATTTGAAGTGACATGAAGACCAAAGCTAGCATTTTCATAACGTCTTATAAATTCCGAACCTACTTCTGCGATAATGTATGATTGTCCTTTTTGTAAAAGAACCACCTTATCTTTCATTGTAGGTAAACCACGCTTTACTCTATGTGAACTCACAGATAAACCATGAAATACCGCTCCATCACTAAAATCTGAAAACCTTACACGCGTATTATTTTCTGTGGCCATAACAGAGATAAAGTGAGAATTGACATTATCTATCATCATATCTCTTGGTAATTCGTACGACACCATATGTCCTGTTCTAAAATCCTTACCGAGGGCTGCAAGACCTTTGGAAGTAAGAGAACCACCATGGATGTTGGACTTTCCCCTAGTATTAGCAAAAAAAGGAAAATCTGCCTTCAAAAATAAACCATCACTATTGAGTTGCTTATTCAACTTACCTAAGCTTTCTACTATGCCTATTGCC
>WTJX01000536.1 GCA_011524675.1 Cytophagales bacterium | reverse complement strand
CTTCAATAGAGTGAATACAGGCGATCAAAAAATTTACTTAGGTTTTACATCTTCGTCTTCTCATCCAGACTATGTAAATAATCAAAAAGTGCTTTATGCTTATTACCCAGAAGGAGATTCGCTATCATCTAGTGAATTAAAGCCTAATGATAGTGAAAATTTTAGTGGGTCAAACAGAGGGTATAGGTTTATATCCTTCATCGTAGGAGGGAATGCTTATCATTCTTTTCAAAACACTTCTGGAAATAACTTGTTGTACACAGAAGCAGATATATGTATAGCGAAAGAAAATACTACAGCAATAGATACTGCGGTTACTGCTAACAGCTTTATCGTTCCTTCTGGTAACTATGAAGTAAACAGCGCAGGCGTATATAAAGATACCATTAGCACAGTAGCAGGTTGTGATTCTATCATAACATTAAATGTAAGCTTTGTTACACCACCGTCTGTTACGAGTCTATCTGTAGTAGAAAGTGCTTCTAGTGTAGCTCTTGAAGTTACAGATCATATATATGTAGAAGGAGAAACGATTTTTGTTAAAGTAGGCTATAGCGACAACATCTTTGTATCAAATATTCTTGATAGTGACCCTACTATTTCCATCACTTCCATTGACAAAGAACTAGTATATCATTCATACCAAGGCACTGATGTGTTTTTCTCTTATACAATAACTGGTGATGAAACTGTAAATACAGAAATGATCCTTGCAGATGAGATTATGTTAAATGGAGGGGAGTTGTTAAACCAAAATAAAGATAATAATGCTTCTTTGGATATCAGCGAAGTCAATAACCTAAATCCTAACATTTTGACTTCTACAGACGACCCATTAAGTATATTACAACATGCTATTAGTCCAAATCCTTTTTCAGATCAAATTAATATAGACTTATCTTCTATAGGAGAATCAAAAGTGAAATTGATAGATATGAATGGTGTTGTCTTGAAAGAATTGGTCAACCCTGTTTTTATCCATACATCAGACCTTTCCAAAGGCATGTATATGCTATATATAGAAGGGAAAAAAACGAGTGGTTATCTTAAATTGATTAAAAATTAATTATAAGTAAAACTGACTAACTTGATTAAAGACCTGACAGGCTTTCGAAACCTGTCAGGTCTAGTTACTAAGTACTTAGTAACTTTTTTATAGGTCTCCTCTTATGATCGTAAAGTAAGAATTGACAAATACTAGACATAAGACGAAAGAAATCATATTCTTTTGTCTTATGTCTTTTTTTTTATAATGGTAACATATTGTCATTTCCCCTTTTTTTAGATCACCTCCTTTTTATTACATTTTGTTTACAGGCTAGGTTATCACCTACTAATTTGAATATTACCTTCAGACTTCCTTTATTACCTAATCTTTCAATATTTACACAGTGTTGGTAGAGGAAATATCCCCAATAGGCTAAAAATATTTCTTTAACCATATATGATGTTTTAGATTTGTTGTACACAAATATTTGCATAAGAATATTTGAACACATGAAACGAGTATGTCGAATGTCAAAGGTCAAATGTCTAATGTGGCGTTAATATCGACAGACAAGCGCATGATTAAAATATGTGTAACATACTGAATAACAGGTAGTTATCAACTTGAATACATGAACACACAAACACTTGAACACATTTTAAACACATGAAATATTTTTTCATAGCCTTTTTATTGTTTTCTTTTTCTATTGCATCTTCCTTTGAAGGCGCACTCTTCAAATCGTTTGCAAAAACAACACTTCTCCCTACTCAAGGTATTTCAAGTGTTAAACAAGGAAAGTCTGGGTTCATTTGGATGGTAGGTGAGGATGGGCTTTTTCGTTTTGATGGATACGAATATTTACAATGTGCCTTTTTGGATAAAGATAGAAGCTCACCATTGAGAGATATCAAAAACCTTGACTTTGACAATTATGGGCGCATTTGGCTCATTACTCAAGACAATTATTTATACTATTATACCATTGCTACCCAAGTCTTAAAAAAAGCCTCCTTTGATTATCCATTGAAGACCAACAATATAGCGGTACTAGATTCTATACTCATTATGGGAGTAAAGGGAAGACCTGCCTACATGAATATAGATAAAGAATTAGGCGATAGTTTAAGTGTTATACCTTTGGACTGTCCTCCTTATGGAACTTCGTTTACACATACCAACGGCAAGAAAGTATGGTTCAATTTAAAACAAAAAATGGCAGTGATAGCCCCTAACCCTACATTGCAAATAAAAGAACTGATAGACTTACCATTTAGAATACATGGACTTACTACTGATCAACATGAAAATATTTGGGTACCTACCAATCATAAACTCTTTAGATATAGTGCGTCCACCAAAACATGGTCATTAATAGAAACGTTTTCATCAAGAATAAAAAAAATATATTTTGATACCTCAAGAAATGGACTTTGGTGTGTTACACTTCAAGGTATCTTTTTTATACATCTCTCACAAAAGGATAATTACTTTGTAGAAAAGATTAATCTAGAGGGCAATTATAATTTTGATTTATGTAAAAATATCTTCTTAGACAGGCATCATCATTTATGGCTGGTTTTTAACAATGACTTTACCATACTGCATTTTTCTAAAATACATTTTGTTGATCCTAAACTCCATAGTGTACTTGGGAATAACACTATAACAGACATTAAAGAAGATAAGCAGGGAAATATATGGTTCATTTTAAAAAATAATACACTGTGGGTGAAATATGCCAATGACACCACTCCTATACTATACAAAAGTGATGTTAGGGGGCTATTTATTGAGCCTTTTCAAGATTCTTTAATGATATATAGCACTCCCTATCATCTATATCTCTTGAACAACAATCATGTTACTAAAAAAGTACATAGAAAAAAAACAGCCAATATTGCTTTTACAAACTTTGTTCACGCCCATGATAGTATTTCTTGGGCAGCTAATTTGCCTAGAGGGGTATTTAGACTCACATGGACAGGAGAGCAATTCAGTACGAAAAATGTCTTAAAAAACATTAATGTGAACCAACTGTACTACGATCAAAACAAAAAACATTTGTATATAGCTACGTTCAAAAATGGTTTAATTCAGCTAAAACTTGACCAAAAAGATTCTGTCGTCCATAGGGTGAACTATCTCGAAAAAAATGGTTTAGCGAACAACAATGTAAGTCAATTTATTTTTCAAAAAAACATACTTTGGGTAGCAACATATAATGGACTTTCCAAACTACGTTACCAAGCTGCAAACGACCAGTATGTGATAGAAAAAAATTATACATACAAAGACGGACTTTTAGACAATCAGCTAAAGAGCATTGTTATTCAAAATGATTCAGCTTTATGGTTGGGAAGTAGAAAAGGACTCAGCTTTTTTGATACCAAGCATGAGAAGTTTATCAATTATTACAAAGAACAAGGTTTACCTTCGGAACAGTTTGTAGTTTCCGCATCCCTCAAAACACAAGATGGTATATTGCACTTTGGTACCAAAGGAGGACTAGTTTCTTTTGACCCTCATAAGTTTGAAGAAAGTAATGTCGAATACACTCCTTTGTTAGAATCTTTTAAAATCAATGGTAACCAAAGCCTTGACTTTGATGCACTACAACACTTATCCTACACTCAACGCAATCTTAGCTTCAAAGTATCAGTACCAAATTTTATTTCACAAAAGAGTATTAGATTCCGATATAAACTCAAGGATACAGATCCGTGGCAATATCAATTTGCCAAAGACCACGAAATCAAGTTTTATAACCTTTCATACGGTAGACATGAACTCTTTTTACAGTGTAATAATGAGAGTGATAAGTGGAATTCAAAAATTATTCGTGTTCCCCTCTTTGTCGCTACCCCCTTTTGGTTGAAGTGGTGGTTTATCACGCTTTGCATCGTAGGAATAGGGCTTTACATCTTTGTGTATATTCATTTCTCTGTAAAGAACAAAACCAATAAAAAGTCATACGAGCTAAAACTAGACTTAGAAAAAAAGCTTAGAGAAACAGACCAAGAGAAAATTAAATTCTTCACCAACGTCTCCCATGATCTCAAAACACCGCTCACTATGGTCCATGAGCCACTACAAAAAATACTTTCTACAGAGCTATCAGCACAAGAGAAAGACTACCTTCTGCAAACCATGAGCAAAAGCACGTCCCGCTTACTCACCTTAGTAGATCAAGTACTAGACTTTACCACATTACAATATGACAACCTTACTTTTAACATGCAGAAAGTAGAGCTCACCAGTTTCCTTTCAAACCTTGTGCAAACCTTTTCTTTTATCTTAAAGCAAAACGACATCAAATTGGTTTACCAAAACGAACTAAAAGAGCTTTTTCTTTATTTTGACAAAGAAAAAATGGAACGAGTTATTTTCAACCTTTTTTCTAATGCCATCAAATATACCCCTGCAAAAGGAACAATCAGCCTACTTGTAAGCTTACATCACGAGAAAGAAATGGTACAAGTAAGTATAGAAGACACAGGGCAAGGCATCAAAAAAGAAGCCTTAAATCAACTGTTTACCCGTTTTTATCAAGAAGACAAAAAGAAAGAAGGAAAAGGCATAGGCTTATCTATCGTCAAAGAATATGTAGAAGCACATGAAGGAGAAGTCAACATCACAAGCGAATACACCAAAGGAACTAAAGTAAGCCTCTTACTTCCTTATGAAAAAAAAGAAAAACAGGGATCAGAAACAGTAGAAAAGTTTGATTCTTCTTTTTCTCCTCTTACTCAAAGCGAGAGTACCCACAGCATCATGATTGTAGAAGACGATCGTGACTTAAGAGAATATTTAAGCTACGAGCTTTCGCCCCATTACAAATTATATATTGCCAGCAATGGAGAAAAAGGCGTACAAATCGCAAAAGAAAAGCTACCAGACCTTATCATCACAGATGTAATGATGCCACAAATGACAGGAATGGAGCTATGTCAAGTATTAAAAAAAGATACTAAGACTGCTCATATTCCTATTATTATGGTTACTGCCTCTGGTGAGAGCGAAACCAATGTTTTGAATACTGGGGCAAATGACCTTATCGCCAAACCTTTGAATATCCAAAACTTAAAATTAAAAATCAGAAACCTATTAGTTACATTACAGCATAGCAAAGACTGGCTCGAAAGAGAATTAAAGCTAATGCCACAGCCAGAAGGTTTTACAGAGTCCGAAGAAACTATTTTCTTAAAAAAACTAATCACTACCATAGAACAACATATGACCGAGGAAAACTTCAATGTCGCCTTTTTAGCCAAGGAAATAGGTATCTCCAAGCGCCTACTCTACACCAAAGTTTCCAAACTCACTGGATATACCGTCAAAGAGTTAATAACCTCTCTCAAACTCAAAAAAGCAGCAGAACTCATCATTAACACAGAGCGAAGTTTCTCAGATATCATTTACTCTCTAGGTTACCAAAACCTACAAAACTTTAGAACACTCTTTAAGAAAAAATATGAAATAAGTATGCGAGAGTATAGGAAAGCATACAAAAAGAAGGACGAACAGTAATTTCTTTATACAAAGTTCTGTTGTTTCAATAAAGTCTTTGTATGCATAGTTTCGTAATTACAAAGTGATAGATATTACGATTCCTTCGCCGTGATCGTAAGGTTGAAGCTAAATAAGTGATATAAGGCTATGCAAAAGTATTTTGCATAGCCTGACCAAGCAATACATTTAATATGTAAAAGCAGTCGGATGCTTTGTTATATCATTGTATCATCTAAAT
>WTJX01000331.1 GCA_011524675.1 Cytophagales bacterium | reverse complement strand
CCATACAAGATGCCCTAAAGGAAAACCCAAACAACGCCTATACACATGCAAATTTTGGATGGAATCTATTAGAAAAAGGAGATAAGAAAAAGGCTTTAAGTCATTTCAAAGAGGCACTTAAAATAAATCCAAATTCAGACATTGCACGAGCAGGAATGGTAGAAGCCCTCAAAGCAAAATATTTGCTTTACCGTCTATTTTTAAAATATACCTTTTGGATAGGGAACCTTAGCCAAAAATATCAATGGGCAGTCATCATAGGGTTTTATTTGATAAACAATTTTATAAGTTCTCTAGCTAGAAGCAACCCTTTACTAGCGCCCTACTTATCACCGCTCATCTACACCCTAGCTGCGATAGCTTTATCTTCATGGCTCATTGGTCCATTTAGTAATTTAGCTTTTCGTTTGAACAAATACGGTAAGCATTTACTCACCAAAAAAGAACGTAAAAGCTCAAACTTTGTGGGGGTAAGTCTACTCTTTAGCATCATCAGCTTTGTGAGTTATTTCGTTGTCAAACAAAACTACCTCTTGTCTGCAGGTATTTTTGGATTAGCCATGACCTTACCACTAGGGTCTATGCTAAAGCCTACCAAATTTAAATATTTACTAGTTATTTATACTGCTGTATTGGGAATAGTAGGATTATTAGCCGTAGGAGTAACCTACCTCACAGGCTATTTGGAAACAGACTTTTCCATTGCTTTTCTTGTTGGCTTTGTTGCTTTCCAGTTTGTGGCTAATTTTTTGATGATAAAAGAAGACAATAAATGATTTTTTCTTTTATCCATCTACTTAAAGTGTGAAAATTATCTTTTTTTGAACTTTAAAGTCCAAAAAAACGTAGAAATTCTAACTGTTA
The DNA here is from genome assembly GCA_011524675.1 of Cytophagales bacterium. Classification (GTDB taxonomy): domain Bacteria; phylum Bacteroidota; class Bacteroidia; order Cytophagales; family JAAEPT01; genus WTJX01. Next base: position 4,876 of record WTJX01000331.1, on the reverse strand, counting down.
AACTTATAGAAGGTGTTGTAATCCTTTCTTATAGAAGGCTTTGCATAACTAAGATTTTATATAACGCTGAATAAGCGCAAAATATGGTTTTACAAAGCCTTCTTTATACTAAAACTCATAAATTATGTCAGATAAAGCTAAACTATACGAAACCTTGGGAGAATTACTGTATGTCATCGCTATGGCAGACGGAGTAATTCAAGACGAAGAAAAAAAAGTACTACAGGAAATTACAGAAACGCATCAATGGGCACATGACATCAAGTGGTCATTTAATTATGAAGAATCTAAAAAAGCAGATGTAGAGAATGTATATAAAAAAGTAATTGATTTTTGTCATAACTACGGTCCTGCACCAGAGTATCAAGAGTTTATTGAAGCCATGAACAAACTTGCCTCAGCGGCAGAAGGGATAGATGAAAGCGAATCCATGCTTATCAATTCTTTTTCAAGAGACTTGACGGAGCGCTTCCGCAATGACATAGAAAGAAAACTCAATAGAGATTTAGATTAAAAAAAAAGCCTTGGTTACACCAAGGCTTTTTTTAGTTAATGTCGATAATCTATAAGTTTTTTCAAAAGAGCTTTGCGACGTGCGGCATGCGCTTTGAACGATGTTTTTCCTAATCCTTGGTATTCAAGCTCTAAAACCATCACTTTTTACTCATTCCCCATCACTTATAACCCATTTCATCACTTAAAACTAATCGCTATTAGCCATTCATTTTTTCATTACTCCGCCCCACATAGTGACACACCATTAAAAGCAGACTAAGGTTTATTTTCTTAACGTATCCAACCTCATTAAAAGAATGCCACTTTCGTGGAATAAAATCTTGTCTTTGACTGTTAGTTTTTTTATATGGTTTTTGTAAAGAATGATGACCTTTCCAATCCCTTGACATTCAAGCTCTAAAACCTTCAACCTTCAACCTCTAACTCATCATCCAAAAAACTATTTACTAGTTTCTTGCAATTGTTTAGCCATAGCTGCACCTATCAAGCTCTCCAAAGGTGTACCTCCTTTAGAACTTCCTCCCATGATCATTGTTTGAGGGAACTGTATTTTTGCAATTTCGGCAGCAACTTTCACATCACGATCTAGCTCCATTTGTAGCTTCACTTCTGGAGTAATACCCGCATTTACTTTCTTAGCGATTTCATAAGCTTCCGCATCAGCCGTAACCTTTTTCTTTTGAGCTAAAAGTTTTTCTGTTTCTAGGGCTATAGCTGCTAGTTCTTTATTTGTTTCTTCTTGTTTCAGTTTGGTTTCTATCGCGATGAGTGCTTTTACTTGCTCTTTTTCTTGTGCTACCCTTTCAGCCGCTTTGTCTCTCTCTCCTTCGGCAATGATTCGCTGTTGTGCGTCCTTTGCTGTTTCTACTTTTTGCTGTTCGAGCTGTCTCTTAGCAGATTCATCTCGCTGTGCCTCTAACCTCTGTTTGAAAGTAGCTTCAAGCTCTATATTGTCCACGATAACTTGAGAGACGATAATGTTATTTTCACTCAATTCATGTTTGATTCTTTTGGGCATACCATTAATAAATACCTTATTTACTTCATAAGAAGTTTGTACTTCTTTTATTTCTCGTTCATTCTTTTGGATGGTAGAATAGATAGTATCACGTTTTTCTATTTTTTCAACCGCATATGCTCCCTCTTTGAGTTGCTCTTCAAATGCTTGTCTAAAGCTTTGGGCTTCACCAGAAATATAGTCTTGCGCAGCAAACATATAGGCAGTATTTACTAGCTGTTCTTTTACAGTAGGTACAATAGTATTGTTGACCAAATTGCTCATAGTTCTAAACTTTACAGCAAGGTCGATGAAGCTTTTTTCATCTCGTGGCAGTTCAAAACGAGTAGAAACATAACCCGTAGCGGTTACTTGATCTATAAAACGTATAGGGATAGGCTTCATCACACCTTCTACCTCATCCTCATCAACCTCTATTCCTTTGTCCACAACTTTGACATCAATAAACTTTTGCCATTTGTCTATTTTTGCAAACCCTCTCCATTTGATACCTTGTTCCATTACAGTACTCATTTTTCCCGTTGGATACACGAGTAAATAATTAAATCCTCTGTCGGCAAAGAAGAATAACGAATTCATAAATACTAACAGTGTTCCTACTCCTATGATGAGAAAGGCTTTTTGGTTTGTGATAAACCTCATCCATTCCTTTTTGTTTTCAAACTTAGCAATAACCAAGGCTGAAGCTCCCGCAATCAAAAAAATAATTCCAATAAATGTTACCATAAAAAAATGTTTAAAAGATACTTTTAGTTAAAATACTAAAATACATGAAAGGGAAACAAAGTGTATATAAAAAGAGAATTTTTTTAGGATATGCTTGTTTCGTTTTAGTAAAAAAATATAGCTTGCACAAAATTTAACGGGAAGTAAATGGTAGTAAGGCAGAAGCGACTTTTTAATTAGAACTAATCATACCCCAAGACTAATAAAGAAAAACAATAAAATGTATCTAACCAAAGACACCATAAAAGCAGCAAAAGTGTTTTTTCTCTGCATGTTAATGACAGCTATATTAACTAAGTTTAGTGCTTATTTGGGTATATATGTTCGTTATTTAAATAGTGGAGAAGACTTATTATTTTCAATTAAAACCTTATTATTTTTCTTTTTTGATTCATTAAGAGTAGTGGTGTTTTGGGTTGCTATTTATATAATTGTAAAAGATAAGAAAGCTGTAATTATAGCTGGTTCATTAGCTCAATTTTTAATGATGCTATTATTTGTTTTTTTAAATTTTGAAGGAGGTGTTTATACCCCTACAGACTTTTATCAAGATCACCCTTATTTTTATGCGCTTATTTTTTCATTATGCAGATTTGTTCCATTTTTTGTACTTGGAATACTTACTTCAAATACTATAAAAGCATCATTATGTTTTATGATTTTTGTTCTTTGTGATAATATATCAGGCTTTTATTTTGATGAGTATTATCAGATAATAGAAAATCTCTTTGATAGCATATTCTATATAAGACTGGATGATGTTTTTAGCATAAAGTATAATATTTCAAGTAGTTATAATTCTATTAATTTAGTGGAAATGCTATTAGAGCCTATTAGTAATGTAGCGAGAATTATAATCTTTGGAGTCATTTATACATCTATCAAAATGAGAGGGTCTATTAAAGACTTTTTACATTCAATTACAATAGAAAAAAGTACCTCTTTTTCAATGTCTTTTATTCACTGGATGCTAAGACTGAATCTGATTTTTACATTGTTTTGTTTAGAAAAGTACTTACGTTGGAATGGTGCACCTTATCATCTATTAACTTTTTCATTCTATTTCTTCTTTACATTGATTATCTATAGAAACGTACTTGTCTCACTTTTTATTTCAAGGAAACGCTTTATTTCTTGGGGTTACTTTTGGTTAAACATTCCATACGTTCATATTTTTTCTTGGATACATCATATGTTGAAACGACCTAGTAAAAAGTTTTTAGACTATCAAAAGGATGGGGAACATAACCTTGAAACCGCTATCAGAAGGTTTAAGTTAAAAAATAGGAATATAGATATCGCTAGTTTAGTAGGATTACTGATACTCATTTATTTTTTACTGGGGGTTACTAAGATGCATGGTGAAATAAGTTTTTGGATGATTACTGTATTTTCTATTGCCAATATAATTATTCATTACCATAGTAAATGGTTTGCTTATGTTTGGGTACTTCTTGTAGTAATTGTAAATATGGTTTTGCTTTTCTTTGATCTTGATATTTTAGTACCTATTGAATATAGTTTTTTGAGCGTTTTAGTATATCATCCATTGTATCACTTAGGGATGTATAAAGTAAGTCATATAGATAAAATAGAACGAGTTACTGAATAGGGAGAATGTTTATTTGATATAGAAAGAGTGTACTATGTTATATGGTTGACTATGTACTCATTACTAAAAAAAGCAAACCGCTCATTAGATACTAAAACGTACTTTGCCAAATACCTACCAAAAGAAGTTCTATTCAATACCAAAGATCAAGAAATCATCATAAGACCTAAAGTTTGTGAGTAGTCAAATGATGAATTAGTGATTTTTGGTCAAAAGAAGAAAACACAAAAGTATGCTAAAGTAAAAGTTATAGGAAGTTGAAGCTTTAAAAGGGCATTAAAATATAAAACGTTTTTATAATAATTAAATAAAAGTGTTTTTTTTTGTTATAGTTAAACTATTTTAGCTACCTTTGCAGTCCGAAAAATATTATAGTTTCAAAATTAGCGCTAAATGCCTACTATACAACAGTTAGTTCGAAAAGGAAGAAAGAAAATTGAGTACAAATCTAAGTCACCTGCATTAGATTCTTGTCCTCAAAGAAGAGGAGTATGTACAAGAGTATATACCACTACTCCTAAAAAGCCTAACTCAGCAATGAGAAAAGTGGCAAGAGTTCGTTTAACAAACGGAAAAGAAGTCAATGCCTATATCCCCGGCGAAGGACACAATCTACAAGAACACTCTATTGTTTTGATCAGAGGAGGTAGAGTAAAAGATTTACCAGGTGTAAGATACCACATCATTAGAGGTGCGTTGGATACTGCTGGTGTTGAAGGAAGACTTCAAAGAAGATCTAAATACGGAGCTAAAAGACCTAAAGCTGGAAAATAAATAAGCCATGAGAAAAACAAAACCAAAAAAGAGAATATTAAGCCCAGACCCAAGATTTGGTGAGCAATTGGTAACTCAGTTTGTAAACAACCTAATGTTGAGCGGTAAGAAGAGTATTTCTTACAAAATATTCTATGAGGCAATCGACAGAGTATCTGCAAAGCAAGAAGAAGGGTCTACTACTACAGGTTTGGATGTATGGAAGAAGGCGTTGAATAATACTTCACCAT
>WTJX01000141.1 GCA_011524675.1 Cytophagales bacterium | reverse complement strand
AACACCTAAATTTTCACTAATATAACTCTTTAACGCTTGATTCTACAAATTGTTGTCTCCTTTTTAGAAGAAAATTAATTTTTAAGTGTAAATCTTCTTGTATTGGGTGGAACTATTCGGTTCAAAAAAGGCTTTATCAATGCAAGTTTTTCAATATTGTATCCAACAGAATTGTTGATTATCACAAGGCTTTGCAAAACCATCTTTAGCACTTATTTAGCGTTACACAAAATTTTAGTTATGCAAAGCCTTCTATGAATATTTAAAGTATAAGTTATTACCTTTGCAATCCAATTTGAAGTCGAATGAATAGAATAGAAATAATGGACACATCCCTTAGGGATGGAGAACAAACTTCTGGCGTAGCTTTCTCTGCTTCAGAAAAGCTAAGCGTCGCAAAATCACTATTGACAGATGTAAAAGTAGATCGTATAGAAGTAGCATCTGCAAGAGTATCTCAGGGAGAGTTAGAAGGGCTCAAACAAATTGTTTCTTGGGCTAGTGATCATGGATATATTGGAAAAATTGAAATTTTAGGTTTTGTAGATCGTGGCAAATCACTCGATTGGATCAATAGTGCAGGTGGTAAAGTGATTAATCTATTGTGCAAAGGCTCAAAAAAGCACTTAGAAGGGCAGTTGAAAAAAACACTGGAGCAGCATGTTGCAGACATAACAGCTGAGGTAAATCATGCGGAGGAATTGGGCATAGAGGTCAATTTGTATTTAGAAGACTGGTCCAATGGAATGAGAGATTCTGAAGATTATGTGTTTTCTCTTCTTAGTGCTTTGCAATCACTAAATATCAAGCGCTTTATGCTTCCCGATACTTTGGGGACGCTTAACCCTGATGAGAGTTATGACTATTACAAAAAAATAACAACGGCTTTTCCAGAGCTTCATTTTGATTCTCACCTACACAATGACTATGACTTTGCCATAGGAAATACGTTTAGTGCCATCAAAGCAGGTGTCAAAGGAATACACACTACGGTCAACGGATTGGGTGAGCGTGCGGGTAATACTCCACTGGCAAGTGCCGTAGCCATCATCAAAGATCAGTTACCAGCGCATACCTGCGGTGTAAATGAAGAAAAACTAAACCACATCAGTAAGTTGGTAGAAGCCTTTTCGGGCGTACATGTTCCGCAAAATAAGCCTGTAGTGGGTGAGCATGTGTTTACGCAAACGTGTGGTGTCCATGCCGACGGAGATAATAAAGGGGGATTGTACTTCAATAAGTTGATGCCAGAGCGTTTTGGACGAATACGCGAATACGCTCTAGGGAAAACATCAGGCAAAGCAAGTATCCAAAAAAATCTAGAAGACTCAGGTATTGTACTTACCACAGAGGAGATGAAAAAAGTTACCGCTAGAGTGGTAGAACTAGGAGATAAGAAAGCGGTAATCACCAAAGAAGACCTTCCTTACATCATAGCCAGTGTGCTAGATAAGCAGGTGGAGGAAGAAGCAGAAATAAAACTTGTGAACTATCATTCTGCTCATGTACATGGACTTGATCCTGTGGCTACCTTGATGGTGGAAATAGACGGAAAGGAGTATCAAGAGACGGCTACTGGCGATGGTCAATATGACGCTTTCATGAAAGCCCTAAGAAAAATCTATGCTACACTAGGCAAAGAGATGGCTACTTTGACCAACTATAAAGTATCTATTCCCCCAGGTGGAAAAACGGATGCGCTTGTACAAACCATTATCACTTGGGAGTATAAAGGAGATGAATTTAAAACAGTAGGGCTAGATTCGGATCAGCAGTCAGCCGCAACTAGAGCTACGATGAAAATGCTCAATATCATCGAAAGTCATAAGTAGTAAGTTTAAAGTCATTAGTCTTGAGTAACCAGACTTCTAAGAACTCAAAAAAGTTGAATGACGAAAACACAAAACACAAAAATCAAATGACAAACTTTTGATTTTTGTGTTTTGTGTTTTTTTTACTCAATGAAATGCGTTGGTTATCAATAAGTTATAAAACACGTCGTTGGTAGTATCTAGTATTGAGTCGTAAGTACAAAGTTTAAAACATTAAACACTAATATCTAACCACTGTAAAAATCCATCACCCATAATCCATCACTCAATTAAACACTAATCATTAATCACTGTCTTGAATTCCTCCCATTATTAATTTTTCATCATTAATTATTAATTAGCTTACGCCACTTTCGTGGAATAAAATCTAGCCCTTTTGAGTTCTAGGTTTTACGTTCCGATGTCTTTTGTCTAGCTTGTTATGTCTCAAAAATCGTAAATAGTCAATTGTTCATAACCCAAAACTCTACACGACTACTATCAAGCCTTTACCCAAAACTAACTCCTAGCTGTTTTTGACCGTATAAACACCGTTGGAAACGTACCCTACTTATATAAACAATGTAGCTTTCAGAGTCTTTTGCCTTTCTTGCATGCTTACTGTTCTTTTTTGATAAATTGAGAAAAGATAAAGATTTAGTTTTGTTGTAGATTTGTTTTTCTACAATGAAACGGTGTGAACTTTTTGGTCGAATACGAAAACCTTGTTTTGTAAACAAATCATGTGAAAGTTTAAACCATTTCTAACGATGAAGTGAATTGAATATAGTCGTTTTTTATTGTAAAGATTTTTGGACGACTACTTACCGTATACCTAAGGATTTTAAGAAGGCTTTGCAAAACCATCTTTTGCACTTATTCAGCGTTAAACAAAATTTTAAAATCCTCATTTACAAGCAGTAAACTGCGGTTTTAAAATTTTGAAAGCCTTGACTAAGCACAAAACCTTAGTTATGCAAAGCCTTCTTTAACTCTAAAGCGTGTATAAACATTTAAAAACAAACAAACCCTTATGAAAACACTTTTTGTTACTGCATTTACATTTTTATTATCTCTAGGGCATAGCTTGGCAGAAGAGCGTAAGCCCAATATAGTATACGTCATGACAGACGATCAGCGTTGGGATACCTTCGGCTGTTATGGTCGTCCAGACTTCCAAACTACTAATATTGATAAGCTAGCCAAAGAAGGAGTGATCTTCGATAATGTATATTATACTGTTGGCATTTGTGCGCCCAGTAGAGCTACTGTCATGACAGGAAGATACTTCGCCAGTCATAGGTCGGGTTTTACTTATCCCTTTGACCGAAGGCTTACCAAAGACGACTTTGATAATACCTACCCCGCAGTATTTAAAAAAGCAGGCTATCGCACAGGCTTCATAGGGAAGTTTGGTATCTATACCGAAGCTCGTGAAGTAAGACCAGAAAATTATTTTGACTACTATGCTGTACACGGTAAATTCATTCCAAAGGATGATGCTGTGCTTAAGCATATCTATCGTGCAGAGAGAGACCCTAAAGAGCGCACCCTCAAAAAAGGAGATGCGATGATACACTTTTTGGATAGTCAACCGAAAGATAAGCCCTTTTGTCTTTCGGTAAGTTTCGATGCTGTAAAGAACGACAAAGACGCAGATATGTACGGACCGCATACCGCTATCTTTGAAAACAAAACCATGTCCGTTCCAGAAAACTGGGTAGAAGGGATCAATGAAGAAATGCCTGAGGTAGTACAAAAGTATGCTAGAGGCTACAGAATCCACAAACATCAAACCTCTACCCCAGAGCTATACCAAAAAGTAGCGCGCAGGTTTGCTACACAAGGGTATACCGTAGATCAGCAAGTAGCTAGATTGATGAAAAAACTAAAGGAAATGAAAGTCCTAGACAATACCATAGTCATCTATACCAGTGACAACGGTAGGTTTCACGGTTCTCATGGTCTCTTTAGTAAAGCACTATTGTACGATGATGCCATCAAAGCACCATTTATTGTCTATGACGGCAGAGTCTCTAAACGTAAAAGAGGCTATAGAGAGTCTGCTTTGATTTCTTTTGCTGATATTGCACCGACGCTTATCTCTATGGCAGATTTAGAGATTCCAGAGAAAATGCAGGGCAAAGACTTTAGTAATATCCTCAACAAGACACAAGACCTTAGCACTTGGAGAGACTATGTCTTAATGGAAAACTTATTTATAGAAGAAATGTTTACTGCACGTATCAAAGGGGTAGAGAATATAGACGAGGTAAACACACAAATGATCGAAGGGAATAGATCGTATCGTTCCAGAGGTGTACGCAATACCAAATACAAATATTTTGTGTATTATGAGCAAAAACCCGCTATAGAGGAACTATATGATATTAGTAAAGACCCTCACGAAATGAATAATGTGGCCAATGATCCTAGCTACCAAAAGGTGCTAGTACAGCTCAGAGCAAAGACAGAGGAGCTATATCAAAAGCATAAACAGTAGGTACAACATGTATTCAAGTGTTCGAGTTTTTATGTGTTCAAGTTAAAAAAAATATAAACAAGTCCCCCCGTAAGTATGTTGAAGGTTTAAGCATCAAAAAGTTGGAACTGACTTATAAGCATGTCTAATGCTGTATTTATATTGATAAAAATGCTCAAATAAGTATTTTTGGATGACTACTTAGCTCTTTGCTTTATACCTTTTCAACTTGAACACCTAAAAACTTGAATACACGAACACATTGTAAGCGCATGAACTTCAAAATAACCACTTCCATCAGCAAAGATTACCAAGCTGTATTTGCAGGTTTTGATCAAAAGCTATTTGAATTTCTTTTACCTCCTAAAGCGATGGCGCGTCTTGTACAGTTTGATGGAAGCAAAAAAGGCGACATAGTACACATTCAGTTTTTATTGCCTTACAAAGCAGAGTGGATTAGCGAAATCACCCATGACGAAAGTAATGATAGCATGTGTATGTTTATTGATGAAGGGAAAAAGCTTCCTTTTGGACTCAAAACATGGCAACATAGGCACATCGTAAAGAAAGACGGTAACAATTGCCTTATCATTGATGACATTTCTTTCTCTTATGCCAATAAGTTTTTAGATATTCTCTTTTTTCCTTTTTTATACTTCTCTTTTCTACCACGCAAGAAACAATATCGACAATACTTTGTGTAGATATAGTCAAATATCGTTTACTTTGTGTTTAATTATGAAACAACCATACTAAAGGTTAAAGGTTTGGGACTAGTTTGTAAAGACATGTCGAAGGTCGAGCCTAACTCATAAGACAGTGCTTATAACGTAAAACGTATATAAACTCATGAAACACCTTGCTACACTCATATTCATCACTTGCTTCTTTTGCTTTCAATTAGGCATTTCAAAAAAAGATAATTACCTCTCTGGCTATGTTGTATTATCACAAGGCGATACTTTGAAGGGATATGTCAAGCCACTCAAATACAGCTATCAAGAAGAAATACATTTTAAAGACACCGAACAACAAGAGCAGAAGTTCACTGCTAATATGCTTAGTTCTTTTGTGTGTGGTACTGAAAAGTACATCGCCGTCAATAAAAGTGAGCTAGGTTATCACAAATATATAGCGCAAGATCATATCTTTATCCAAGAAATAGTAGAAGGTGCTGTCTCGCTGTATCTCTACGCTTTTTACTATCAGGCAGACTCATACGGTAGAAAGTGGTCTGACCGAAAAAGTTACAAGAAAGAGTGTAAAGAATACTATTATTTCAAAAAGAAGGAGGGAGCATATTTTGCAGCCTATCAAAAAAACAAATATGCCCTAGCAGTACTCAAAGACAAGCAAGCAGCAGATAACTTTCAGTTAGCAGGCTACTTTGACGAGTGCGAAGACCTTTCCAAAAAGATATTGTACAAAGCCTATAAGCAAAGCCAAGTAGAACTTATGGCTACAGATTATAATACGTGGTACTCCAAGGAAA
>WTJX01000484.1 GCA_011524675.1 Cytophagales bacterium | reverse complement strand
TTATGTTAAGGATGCAAATAAAAAAAGTTGCATATGAAATCTGTGAGGGGGAAAATGAAAAAAACGTAAGCATAGATTCAAAAAGAAAGATGCAAAAGCGACCGTTAAAAAATTATCTGAACTTAAAGTAATGGAGAGGTATATAGAAGGTATTTACATATATTTGACTGAGTTTATTATCAATCTAGCTAATATCTCGCATCTATCTTATTATGAAGTTAATGCCTTCTTATTTTGTGTGTTCTATCCTTTTGCTTTTATTTTTCTGTTATGCTACATTTTTTACTTAAGAAGAAAGCTTTTAAACTTAAAAAAAATAGCAAAAGCTTAAGTTAACACAGTCTTAAGTAGGCTGACAAAAACAATTGTGTTTTAATAAACGAGTGGTTTTAGTTCAGGTCAAGGCAGAAAGCAAAGCTTTAGCAAGCTAAAGCGCGTATTTCTAACGATGAGATGAATTAAAATAGCCGTTTTTTATCATAAGTGTTTTTGGACGACTACTTATACACTATATTTTTTACTTGTTATGATAAAGTAAAAAATATGGAGGAGATATTGTGTAAGGGTTAGATATACCGCGAAGAGATTTTTTGAATCTCCCGATTACAGGATTTGAGCTGCCATAAATCATCAGCCTTCCACTGTTGACTTGAATAAACGAAGCCCCAAAATGAATGGGGTGAGGCCTGGCTTTAGAAAAGGCTTCACTCGGTATTATATAAGTGTTAGATTCAAATAATAAGTCTTCGCGGTAAACAAATTTATACAATAAACTGTAAATTTGAAAGATTAAATAGGAGATTCTTCTTTATTATTTTTTGTTCTTTCTACTGCTGCTAAAGTTAAACTTTATCTTCCTATTTTTTAGCCAAAAACGGATATGTTTTTAAGTGATATAAAATACTTGTAGCTATGCCAAAGTATGGTTATACATTGCCTTTTATTAGATTTTCTACATCTTCTTTCATAGGGATAGTGTCTTGTGTACCAAACTTTGTTACAGCTAAAGCACCAGCAGCATTACCATACTTTATAGCTTCTTCATAGCTTACCTCTTCACATAACTTTGCCATGTAGTAACCAATAAATGAATCTCCAGATGAGGTCCCATCTACAGCTTCTACTTCGTAGGAGCTTATAAGCATACTTTCATCTTGGTTATAGAAGTAAGTACCTCTTTTTCCCAAATTGATTACGGCTTGTTTTACACCTAGTTCTCTCAGTTTTTCTTTTGCTTTCTCAATGCTTTCTTCAGAGTCTGGGTAAGAGTCGGTAAGAATCTCACATTCTGTTTCATTGATTACTAAGGTGTGTATTTTTTCAAATATATCAACTTCTAGTTTATGTACAGGTGCCAAGTTTACAACTATGGGTAGTTCATATTCATAACATCTGTTGATAATGGCTTTTACACTTTCAAGTGGAATAGACATTTGAATTAACGCCATTTTTGCATTCTTAAACAAGTTTTCGTTTAAGTCCTGTACTTTTTCTGTACTAAAATAAGCATTGGCACCCTCAGCTAAGCTTATCATATTTCCACCTTCCTTACCCACCATAATGAGAGCTATTCCAGATGCCAAATCTGATGAGAAGAGTATATTACTGGTGTTTACGCCAGCTTCCATGAGACCTAACACTATTTTGTCTGAATATATGTCGCCTCCTACTGAGCCTATAAATGATGCGTTTCCTCCAGCTCTAGCTATAGCAATTGATTGATTTACTCCTTTTCCACCTACGGTTTGCATAAACTTGCCACCGCCTATTTCTTCTCCTTTTTGAGGAAGTTTCTCTGATTTGATAATGAAATCAACATTTGCTGCGCCGAAAACTAAAATGTCATTATGCATATATTTGCTTAAACTTTAAAATAAAACTACTTATTGCTATGTAAAGCAAGTCCAAACCTTGGAACTTAGTTAAGATGCAAGGGGTAAGATATACGAAACTAATCTCTATTGTCTTTTACTTTTTTATCTGTTTGACGTTTTTATATCTCTTTAGTTTATTCTGATATTCAAAACCTTAAGTAGTTGTTTAAAAATATTTTAAATAAAAAAGGACTAAACTTTTACTTTATTTCATTGAGATAACTTAAATTTTTTGTTTAATTCTATTTTATCATGTCGTGAAAGCTTAGCTTAAAGTTTGCTTTAGAGGTAGAAATTATATACTCTCTTCAGTGTAACATACTTTAGCATGTTTTTAACGTTGTGTCAGTCTGAGCGTGTGCTTGTAAAAGCCTGACAAAAGGTGAAGCTCTACGATAACAAAGTAAAATCAATATGAAAAAATTCGTTTTACAGCCAATTTTTTAAAGTGTTAAACCATTTTTTATTGGAAGGCTTTGCATAACTGAGATTTTGTATTACACTGAATAAATACAAAAGATGGTTTTGCAAAGCGTTCTATTAGTGTTTATAATGTATCTTTTTCACTGCAAAAAAAACAAATATTTTTTTTAACTATCTGTATAATAATGTAGGTTGATAGCTATTTATATCTTAAAAGATATAGTAGTAATAAGAATATTTCCACTGGTAAAGTAAAAATAACTTTTACTTTTATCCAATTAAAAAAAGATTAAATTTTAATGAATTAATCAATATTATGTCTTTATTTTTTGTTTTTTACAGCTTGCAATGTATTCATTAAGAGAGAAGCAATGGTCATAGGACCTACTCCGCCAGGTACAGGAGTAATGGCACTTGCTTTTTCTGCTACTTCATTATATTTGACATCTCCTATCAATCTAAAACCTTTTTTCTTGCTGTTGTCTTCTATTCTATGAATTCCCACATCTATAACTGTTGCACCTTCTTTGACCATGTCTGCACTTACAAATTCTGGTTTACCTATTGCAACGATAAGTATGTCTGCACTTTTAGTGATTTCTTTGAGGTTTTGTGTTCTACTATGTGTGATAGTAACAGTACAGTTGGCAGACGTAGCATTGCGCGCCATTAAAACACTCATGGGTGAACCTACAATATGACTTCTCCCCATCACAACACAGTGTTTTCCAGCTGTTTCTATGTTATACCTATCTAATAGCTGTACTATGCCATAGGGAGTAGCAGGTAAAAATGAGGGAAGGTTAAGTAACATTTTTCCCAAGTTGGTAGGGTGGAAGCCATCTACATCTTTTTCGGGAGCGATTGCCATAGTTACTTTATGCTCATCTATATGCTTTGGTAATGGCAATTGTACGATAAAACCATCGATTTCTTCATCGTTATTTAGTGTATCTATGATGTCTAAAAGCGCTTGCTCACTTATATCGTCATCTTTTTTGATAAGCGTAGATTGAAAACCTACTTGCTCACAGGCTTTTACTTTTGCGTTTACATAGGTCTTACTTGCACCGTCTTCTCCTATGAGTACCGCAGCAAGGTGTGGTTGTTTTTTTCCTTTTGAGAGTAATTGTTTTACTTCATCAGCTATTTCCTCTTTTATCTTAGAGGATGTAGCTTTGCCATCTATTTTAATCATTTGTATTATGTTATGTCAAGAATGTTTATACAGACTGTTGTTTTATAATTGTCATAGAAGGCTTTGCATAACTAAGCACATAACCCTAGTTATGCTAAGCCTTCTCATAGTTCATCTTACATTCTAATCTAATTTTAACACTGCCATGAAAGCATCTTGTGGTATTTCTACACTACCTACCTGTCTCATGCGTTTTTTTCCTTCTTTTTGCTTTTCGAGTAGTTTACGCTTACGCGAAATATCTCCTCCATAACATTTTGCCGTTACATTTTTTCTAAGTGCCTTTACAGTCTCTCTAGCAATTACTTTTGTACCAATGGCTGCTTGTATGGCTATTTCAAATTGTTGTCTAGGAAGTAGTTCTTTGAGCTTTTCGCATAGACGTTTTCCCCATTCATAAGCTTTGTCTCGGTGTACTATGGCAGAAAGCGCATCTACAGCTTCGTTGTTTAGCATGATGTCTAGTTTGACAAGGTTTGATTTTCTAAAACCTATCAATTCATAATCCAATGAGGCATAACCTCTGGAAATGGTTTTTAGTTTATCAAAAAAGTCAAATACTATTTCTGCTAAGGGAAGGTGAAATTGTAGCTCTACTCTTTCTGATGTAAGATATACTTGGTTTTTTATTTCGCCACGTTTATCTATACACAAGGAAATGATAGGTCCTACATAGTCAGACTTTGTGATGATCTGTGCAGCAATATACGGTTCTTCTACATGTGAGATTAAGTTTGCATTGGGTAAGTCAGAGGGAGCATTAACCTTGATGATGTTTTCTTTTTTGTCAATAGCATGAAACTGCACCGAAGGTACAGTAGTAATGACTGTCATGTTGAACTCTCTTTCCAGACGTTCTTGTATGATCTCCATATGTAGCATTCCCAAAAATCCACAACGGAAACCAAAACCTAAAGCCGCGGAAGTTTCTGGCTCCCATACCAAAGAGGCATCATTGAGCTGTAGCTTATCCATTGCTTCTCTTAGCTCTTCAAAGTCACTCGTATCGACTGGGTAAATCCCTGCAAATACCATCGGCTTTACATCCTCAAAACCTTGTATAGGCTCTAAGGTAGGGTTATCTACAGTGGTGATGGTATCACCAACTTTTACTTCTTTGGCTTCTTTTATTCCAGAAATAAGATAACCAACATCACCAGTTTTGACGACTTTTTTAGGTTCTTGGTCAAGCTTTAACGCTCCTATTTCATCCGCACCATATTCTTTGTTAGTGGCAAAGAACTTTACTTGATCTCCTTTGTGTAATACTCCGTTTTTGATTCTAAAATATACCTCTATTCCTCTAAAAGGATTGAAGACGGAATCAAATATTAAGGCTTGAAGAGGAGCTTCTGGATCGCCTTGTGGGGCGGGTATGCGCTCTACCACGGCATTGAGTATGTCTTCTATACCGATACCTTCTTTACCACTTGCGTGAATGATATCTTCCATCTCACAGCCAGTAAGGTCTATAACTTCGTCTGATACCTCTTCTGGTCTCGCCCCTGGTAGATCAATTTTATTTAATACAGGTATGATTTCTAGGTCGTTTTCTAAGGCTAGGTAAAGGTTAGAAATTGTTTGTGCTTCTATCCCTTGAGATGCGTCAACTATCAGCAGAGCACCTTCACAAGCTGCAATGGATCGAGATACTTCATAAGAAAAATCTACATGTCCAGGAGTATCTATTAGGTTTAAGGTGTATTCTTTGCCTTGGTAGGGAAAGTTCATTTGGATAGCATGGCTTTTGATGGTGATTCCTCTTTCACGCTCCAAATCCATGGTGTCGAGCAACTGGTTTTGCATTTTACGTTGACTTACCGTCTGGGTAAATTCTAATAGCCTGTCTGCTAGTGTACTTTTACCATGGTCTATATGGGCAATAATGCAAAAATTTCGGATTTCATTCATAGATAATGAATTGTAATAATGGTCATGCTGTGAGGCACATCCGTGTTTCACAGTTAGTTTGAAAATATCGTTGATGACTCTGCCAAACATAGGTTGGGCAAAGTTTCCTTTTTGCTAAGAAGCATGTTTTACTCATTAGCTTCTTACTGTATAGGTAAAAAGCTTTCAAAAATAGGGATTAAAATCTGAAAGTAGATGTAAATTTGAACTTTTCTTTCAAAGGAATAATGTACGGTGATTTTTCGTTCAAAAACAGATATCATGGATTTGGAGACCACGTAGCGCCTGCTTTCCAGTATTGCCCGTTATATTCATAAGCTCCAATATCTGGTTTGTTTTTTATCTGCCTTCTATGTCTTAAAAACGATAAGAAATACTAGCT
>WTJX01000338.1:4331-5823 GCA_011524675.1 Cytophagales bacterium | reverse complement strand
CCTTGTACTCAATGCAGACTTTTGTAAAAGCTGGATAGTGTGATTTTATGTAAACTAGCTTTTTATCTACTATGTAAAAGGATATGTTTATTCATTTTTTGTAGAAACATAAACAAACTTATGTGTTCTTTCGGTTTTATTTATTTCTATTAATACATCAAAGAAAGGTGCATCCAAAGTACCTAGCTGTTCTTCAAGTTCTTTGTTAAAGTTAGGAGTAGTGAATTGATTATAGATATATCGTTGAGCAAAGAGATGGTTTGAAATCAAATACAAAACAGAGAAACCATCATAAGAGGTGATTTTTTTTATAATAAAGTATCGTTTTGCATCCTTGCCCTTGTTTGCAGTTAAGTCGATTTTAGTAGAGTCATTCAGGACAAAGGATTCAATCCTTTTCCCTATTACAGTAGTATCTGAGGCTTTGTTAAATTCTAAACGACCGTTATTGAAGAATTTGCGCAGATAGTGTAAGTTTCCATTTTCTGTATCGTTTATATAAATGATATTGCTTTTTAGTTCCGTAATTTCTGAGGAGGGTTTGAGCATATAGCTTTTATTGAGATAGCTCAAATGAGCAGATATCTTATTGGCAAACGAAAAATGATCGTATTTTACATATGTCATTTTGTCAAATGGTATAGGGCTTAATTCTTTTTCTGGGTGATTTGCTTTTAACGTCCAAAATATTCTTTGATCATGAGGTAGCCTGTTGTCAGTATCCAAAATATATCTATTCCTTTCTAGTACGGTGTCATATTCTCTATAGAAATTTCTGTTTCCTACAGCTATGATCAAGGGAGAGTCTTTGCTAGCAAGAGAAGAAATGAGAGGAGAAAATGTACTGGTAGGTGGTTTTTGCCAAACAATGAGCAAGTAGCCAATGATTCCAAGCAACAAGACTGTCGTTCCTAGCAGCAATCTTGTCAAAAGAAGTGAGCTTGTGGAGACGGGCGTAAATATCTTGTCTTTTTGGACGCTGTGAGCATCTTCAAACTTTATCTGGTAGCTTCCTTTGGGAATGGTAATCTTTATTTCGTCTTCTCTGCCTTCGGAGAGGTAATAGACGTTCAATTTTTTTCTGAGATTATGTACCTGTACTCTTATAAAGGCTACTCTATCTTTATATACATCACCGCTATCGCCCAATACATCATATGCTATCTCAGATGAGCTAGGGGTCATGTCTTTTTCTTCTGATGCGATTAAGTATTTTAAAATTTTTAGAGGTAGTTCAGCCTTGACGAATGCCGAAGACTTTTCAATTTTATTATATATCTGCCACCTGTCTTTCATCAAAAAAAAAATATATAGTATATGCTAAAAAAAGAGGTAATAACGTATTCATAACGTTAGAACCCTAAGTTATGCTACTAGTTAGTGCTTCTTATTACTTACGTAACCGACAAGCTTAAATTACTTTAGAATTAAATTATTTAACAAATATAAATTGATTAATTATGAAAAAAATATTTTCGACCTTTTTATTAGC
>WTJX01000338.1:0-4231 GCA_011524675.1 Cytophagales bacterium | reverse complement strand
TAAGAATCGTTGTAACCGATGGTTTGTTTACACTCAACCGTATATACATTCGCTCTACTAATGCTACTGTGATTTCTAATAGTGGTAACGAAGATTACTTTGCAGAAAAAGGTATTCATATCGTAAACCCTGTAGCAAACGATCAATTGACGATAAACTTACCTACAGAAATTCCTTCTATGAATGTAAGCCTTATGAATTTGGAAGGACAAGAGATAGTGGCAAAACAAATCACTGCTTATGATAACATTATGGATGTAGCTGATTTGAAAGGTGTCTATATCCTAAGAGAACACACGCAAGGAACATACAAAAAAATAGTCATCCAGTAATGTGCTAAACGTTAAATCTTTTCTAGGGCGTTCCTCATGGGAACGCCCTAATATTCCAATGTAGAATTGTTTACGGTTAGTAAAAACTAGCTTTGAATTTTTGAAACCGCAGCTCAGCATAAAGCTTTAATGATGCAGAGCCTTCTGAAATACTTTATAAACTCATTAATTATGAAAAAAACACTTACATTCCTCTTATTTACCATTTCTTTTACCCTTATCAATGCTCAATATAACTTGACAAGTTTTGCTACTAATAATTCTAGTGGTACTGCAGTAGAAAACGACTCAAAAAAGATATTTTATTCTTCAAACTTTGTACAAGCAACAAATGATGTTTTGCATACAGTTGATTTGACACTAAGTTCTGATATTGATACCATTATTTTTCCTGTAACGGTTGATGGAGAGATAAGCCCTTTGACGGGTTATGATGGAGATAGCGATACGCTTACGCTAGAAGTGGCTGTTGGTTATTGGGGGAATGTGAATACGAAGCCAGAGGTTACGACAACCAATGCAGACTTTACCATAAGTAATAGGTTTGATTCATATACCTATGAAGACCAAACAGTTACAACAAGTGGTACTAGTCAGCTATACGATCAATTTAAATTTATAGAAGGAGAAATAGATACGATAAAAATAGTAGTAACAGACGGTTTGTTAAGCCTAAACAATATCACCATACGTTCTACAAATGCTACGGTCGTAACGGATATAGGACAAAGTTTCTTTGCTGAAAAAGGAATACACATCCCCAATCCTATGGTAAATGACCAATTGATAATACCTCTACCGGCAGGCATACCTTCACTAGAGGTAAGTTTGATGAGCTTGGATGGGCAAAATATTATTTCTAAAGAAATTACAGCTTACAGCAATAGTATAGATGTTGCAGAGTTAAAAGGAGTGTATATTTTGAAAGAATATCACAAAGGCACGTATGAAAAGATAGTTATTCCGTAAATTTGAGACTTTAAGACTTTTAGATAAAAGAGCGTAAAGACTTGAAGGGCATGATTTTATTCCACGAAAGTGGCAAAAAGGATTAAAGATTAGAGATTGAAGATTAAAGAGGGGTGAGCGTTTTTTAAAAAAAATAGATATTAGTCTGTTTTTAGCGAAGAGCCTGTATGTGGGAGGATCATGATTAAAGGCTAAAAGCCCATAGCTTATTGCTCAAAGCTTTTTCAACTTGAACACTCGAATACACAAACACTTGAACACATTTATAAACTTATGAAAAAAAACTTTTTTGCATTATACTTTTTATTCCTTATTGGAAACACCTTCGCCCAATTGTCAAAAACACATTACCTACCACCCATCTACGAAAAAGAAAAAGCACATGGTAGCCTAGGTAAACTCAAATTGTTTATATCCACTCCCTCCAAAAGTAGTTTTTATGTCAAGATATACGAAGGGGTAAACCCAAGTCCTATTGATAGTCTAGAAATATCTTCTACATCTTCGGGTATCTATGAATTGGGAGATTCAGATAAGGCACTGGGACTGGTGAGTCATGCCAAGTCTCTTAATACTGTACTCAATGCCAAAGCGTTAACATTAGAAGGGGCAAAGCCTTTCATTGTAAATGTGAGGGGGCACTCCAAGAGTCAAGGTTTTTCGCTTACTTCCAAAGGTAAAGCCGCATTGGGCACTTCTTTTAGAACTGGCTATATGCTGCAAGGGACACGTTATACAGAAGGCAATAAAAAACTAATGGCAAACTTTGTCTCTGTGATGGCAACAGCAGACGATACAGAAATAAAGTTTTCTGACTTTAAAAAAGGAGTACAGTTCTATGGTTTGAAGTACACAGGCAGGACTAAAGCTGAAAGAACAAGCCTAGCGCATACGGTTACCCTCAACAAAGGACAGTCATATATCATTGCTAGTGATGGGGTGGATTTAGATCCGCATGACGGGAACAAAGAAATCGGTCTGCTAGTGAGTGCCAGCAAGGCTATAGCTGTAACTACAGGCTCTGTACGTGCTATATCTCCTGGAGGGACTGGCTCTGATGTGGGCTTAGATCAAATAGTCCCCGTCTCTGCTATAAGTAACGAATACATCCTCATCAGTGGACAAGGGAATAAGGCGACAGAAAGCCCCGTCCTAGTGGCGACACAAGACAATACAATGATAGAAATCAATGGAAAAATGGCAGAACGAACATTGGATGCAGGGGATTATATGGTGCTAAAAGGAAATGACTTTTCAGAGGCTAAAAATTTACATCTAAAGTCAAACTACCCTATTTGTGTCTATCAAACGACAGCAGGTGGAACTAGCCCTGCCACTTGTGGGCTAAACTTTGTTCCTCCACTGAATGAATGTGCCAATGCAAATTTTACTGCCATATCTGATATTCATTTTTTAGGAGATCATGTAGTGCTAAACATTGTAGCCAAAGTGGGTAGCCCTGTAAGAATCGTGAATGCCAAGACGCATAAGGAAGTAGTCAAATTATTTTCTACTAAGTCAAACTTAGCCAAGAAGCTAGACCTCGACTGGACTACGTACAGATATGTAGTGCCTAAGTCTGTAGATGACATCGCCATAGAGTGTGATGCGAGTATTAATGTTTCTTTGACGGTACAGTCCAATTTTATGGGGGCAGCAGCTTACTTTAGTGGTTTTTTAGCAACACCAACGATCTATGCTTCTGATTCTAAGGCTTCGTTTTATGCCAAGGGACAATTGACATTGAAGCTTGGCGAGTATGAAAACTTTGACCGTTTCAAGTGGTTTCGAAATGATACATTTCTTATCGAAACCACAAAGCCCTTATTAACAGTAGATAAAACAGGGGGTTATACTGTAGCAGGCATAGACAAAAGTTGTAGCCATAAGGAGTTTATCTCCAATGCGTTTTTGATTGAAGAAGCCAAGTGTAAAGAAGTGGAAGAAGTACCAGATGTCTTGTCAGAAGAACCTCATCAAGAGTTTGAAACCGCTATAAAAAATAATGATTTAAGTCCTGTATTAATCAATCTGAACTATGTGTATAATGATGCTGCTGTGGTAGAGGAGTCTTATGCTCTACTTGATAGCACTATAGCGACACTCAAAAAATATGAAGAGATAAGAATAAGGATAGTAGCGCATACCGACTGTAGAGGGAACGAAGCGTATAACCTAAAACTATCCGAACGTAGGGCGCAATATGTCAAAGAATATATGATAAAAAATGGCATCGCAGAAGATAGACTGGAAGCAAAGGGAATGGGCGAGACTTCTCCCTTGCCCTCTGCTATCTGCGATTGTGAGAAAGGCACGTGTACCGAAGCGCAGTTAGCACTAAATAGACGCTCAGAGTTTATCATTATTGAGTGATAGCAATTGTCAGTCCATAGTCTTATAGTCAATGAGGTCTTTTTTTTAATTCTACGTCGATTGTGCGTCCATAAGCTTCTGGTCTTACTTGATTAGCTGTATAAATTTCAACCTCCTCTACTTCATCGTTTTCATTTTTAATTATAGTATTGGGCAAATGAATAAATAAGCGAAATTTATCTCCTACATTTAATTTTGAAACTCTATCACCTTTGTAGTTATTTCCGCGAACCCAATACATGACTCTTACTGTATCCAATGACAAGCCTTTCACATTTTTATGTACCTTAACTTCAGCCATATATTTTCTTTTGAAAGAACTACTACCATTATCAAAGTTAATTATTTTCTCTTCTTTTTGATTAACCGAAAAAACTTCACAGTCAATTATAAAAAAAGATTTTTTAGTCATTTCATTTAACGAATATGGTCTTTCTCTATTTGAATATAAGTCAATAAATGAGATGTGTAAAAAAAAGATAGTTAGTATAATATTTAATTTCGTTTTCATCTAAGTAAAATTTACGCACTCCGTTCAACCTGGGAGAGTCTATGAT
>WTJX01000676.1:3086-5828 GCA_011524675.1 Cytophagales bacterium | reverse complement strand
GTATCAAAGGTATTAAAATAAATTTTATTTTTTGAACCTTAATTGGCTTAAATTGAACTTTATCTATTACTCAAATCGTATTTTTTACATTTGATTTATATTTTTCCATCCAATTTTTTTGGTTTTTGTTTTTGGAGAATAATTGAAGAATTGTTTTTTTTATTATAATAAAGTCGATCTGTAAGCTATAATGTTCTACATACCATAGGTCGTAACTAAAACGTTCGTCCCAACTTTGGTTATTTCTGCCATGCACTTGCGCCCAACCTGTCATTCCAGGTTTTAGTTTATGTCTATTACGCACATGAGGTGGGTATTTTTCTAAATACTCTACCAGTAAAGGGCGAGGGCCTATAAAACTCATCTTTCCAATCAATATGAGATAGAGCTGAGGTAGTTCGTCTAAACTATACTTACGCAAGAAGGTACCTAGAGGAGTAAGACGCTGAGGGTCTGAAAGTAAGTTTCCATCATGATCTCGTAGATCTTTCATGGTTTTAAATTTTATGAGGGTAAATATCCTTTCATTTTTACCTGGTCTTTGCTGAAAAAAAAAGATACTTCCTCTATTGTAACATAATAGGCTTATGCAGATCATCAACTGTATAGGGAGTGAAAAAAAAATCAATGCCAATGCAGCTATACTGTCTATTAGGGGTTTGAAATATGTTCTATACATTTATGGTGAATCTAATAGTAAAGCGAAAGCTGATGTATTATATGAAGTTATCGTAAGCATTCGGTAAACTACATCTTTATTCGCATGAGCTTTTGGCTTTTAGGTATTAGCTGTTAGCTTTTTTAATAAATTGAGTCAAAACGATATACTATTCATTTATAATAAAATAAGAGCTAAATGCTAAAGCTATATAACAAGTTATTCAATACCTCGTATCATTAGTGTTATGCGGTTTCGCCTTTATTACTTTTTTGCCTGTAAAAGAGCTAAACGGACTTAACCGAATGCTTACTAAAAAAGCTATAACATATTTTGACGTAACAAAAACTCCAACTGTTGGTTTGCTCGTGTAATTTTTTGAAGCATTTCTTCCTTTTCTTTCCGTAGATTATAAACCTCTGCGGCATTTTCTATGACTTGTCTCAATGCTTCTATAGGGTAAGGTTTTTGAATATACCTAAATATCCTTCCTTTATTGATGGAGTCTATAACAGCGCTTATATCGGAATAGCCAGTAACCAATACTCTTATGGGGTCGGGGTATTTTGGGATGATAGATTCTAAAAATTGAACTCCAGATTCGGTAGGCATACGTTGATCTGTAAGAATTACCTGCAATTGTTCATCCTTGACAATTTTGCGTGCTTCGTCAGGATTGCTCGTTATGAATACTTCAAACTCTCGCCTGTAGGTAAAACGAAAAGTCGTAAGCGCATCTTCTTCATCGTCTAGATACAATACGCGTGGTTTACTTTTTTTCTCTAATGCTTCTTGTGCGTAGTCTTTGAGTTGTTGGCGTATCTCTTCAATAGTGAAGTTCGCTTTTATTTCTTCTATTTTAGTTCTAGGTTTAGAGGGCTTTTCCATAATCTGATTTTATCACAACTAAAGTACAAAAAAAGCTAATGAAATCAATCAAGTGTGTCTAGAAAGAACAAAATCATAAATTGATCTATGGTAAATTAGGTGTCCATTCGCTAAAGCATAATACTTGATTTACCGAATGGAGACAATCAACACCTTGGTTTTGGTCTGTTTCTATCATACATGACGATGCTACCAGCTACTGCCACATTGAGACTATGTGTAGAAGGAAATTGCACCAAAAAATGAGCATGTGCTATGGCTTCTTTTGTGAGTCCGTGGTCTTCTGCTCCTAGCAAATACACACACCTTCTTGGATGTTCAAAACCTTCTAATTCTTGCGACTGCTCAGTCATTTCTACGCCTACAATGCGTGTACCTTTGGGTAAGTGTTCAAAAAAATCTTGAAAGTCCTTATAGTGATAGTATGGCATAGCTTTCACAGCATCATGAGTATCTGAGGCTTGTTTGGCATAGCGGTTACCAATGGTATAAATAAAGCTTGCCCCTAGGTTTTGTGCACTACGCCACAAGACACCCAAGTTTTCGGGTGTCTTGCCATTGAGGATGCCTATACCAAAATATTCATTCGTGAAATTACTGAGGTTCATTTAAAAAGCTGCTTTTATGTCTTCTCCCATTAGATTCCCATAGCGATGATAATTTATTGAGACACTCTGCTCACTTAGGTAGTTTAGAAGCTCAAAACGACCATTAGCAGTAGGTGTTTTGTCATACAAATGTAAATAATGTTGGTGTAACTTTATCTTAAACTCATTGCTTACTGTATCGGTAAGTGAGCGAAAACGATTGTCTTCATTCATTGATTTTTCTAGCTCTACCCAGTCGTTGAGTATAATGAGTTTATCTTTGTGTTGCCAATCTATCTTTTCTGTACTAAAAAAATGTACTTTGACCTTGAGTACAGCACAAGCAATACTTACCATTTGTATATGTTCATCCAAAGTATCTGGCCCTACTAATACTTTTACCTTTTTTGGTTTTATATATCGACAAATGTTGTGTTGCCCTCTCAGCTTGGCGTAGTCAATTTCTTTACTAAAATGTGATAAATAATGTTGACGGTAATTTTCTTCAATATGTTTTACTGTAGTTCCCTCTTCATCAGATAAACTCAAAAATTGACGTACATAATTATTACCACCTGCTTTCATACCAAAGCCAATAGAAGAAGCTTT
>WTJX01000676.1:0-3076 GCA_011524675.1 Cytophagales bacterium | reverse complement strand
AAGGCTGACGCTCCACTATGGCCCCTGTGGTCGTTCTATTTACATATAAGTTCCCCGCATTTACATGTTTTTTCCAGTAATTGACTTCCTCATTGTCAAGCGATGATATACCACTAGTTAAACCAAATTTGAGGTTATTTATCTTTTCTATAGCATCATGCAATCCTTCAGTTTCCATGACATGCAGTACAGGACCGAACAACTCTGTCTCGTAGGCATAGTCTTGTGTGCTTACTCCCCACATTACACCAGGAGTAAGTATATATTCACCATCAAGCTTAGGTTTCACAAGCCAGTCGTTTTCATTGGTATGTTCAAGAACATGCTTTAGCTTATCATTGATGGGTACAGCGAGAGGTCCTATTTGAGTGTCAAGTTCCCAAGGGGCGCCACAAATTTTACTTTCCACGGCATCTTTTACTAAAGCTTTAAAATGTTTGTCTTCAAACAGCTCTTTTTCGAGTAAGAGTAGGGAAGAGGCAGAACATTTCTGTCCTGTGTTTCCAAAGGCAGATTGAACAAGATGTTCAATGGCTTGCTCCTTGTCTGATGAAGGACTGATGTAGGTAGCATTCTTACCACCTGTCTCTGCATATAGCTTTAGGTTAGGATTTCTAGTTAATAGATACTGTGCTGTTTCTGTTGCTCCTGTAAGTATGACTGCATCAAAAACATTTTCTAACGTCAAAAAGTCATCTAGCGTTGACTCTTTGCAAGGCAAGAAGGCAAAAGCATCTTCTGGAATACCTGCATCCCATAAACATTTTCCAATAAGATAAGCACTGGCACTAGCCGCGGCTGCTGGTTTTAGAATGACACGTTTGCCTGCTGCTAATGATGCTAATACGCCTCCTATAGGAATCGCTAGAGGAAAGTTCCAAGGAGATAGTACAAGCTGAATACCATTTTTATCATATGTTACCCCTTCACTTTCCAAATCGATCATGTTTTGAGCATAATAATTGGCAAAGTCTATCGCTTCTGATACTTCTATATCTGCTTCATGGATCGTTTTGCCTAATTCTTCAATAGCGACAGCTACTAAGTCTCCTCTTCTTTGCTCCATCAAGTAAGCTGCCATGCGTAGCATTTCTACTTTTTCTTCTATAGCCAAACTATACCATATAGAGTCTTTGCAATCTATCATATGTAGGTAGTCTTCCTTGTCTGCCTGTTCATATTGCCATGCTAACGTATGCTTCCAGTTTTTTTGAACTATTTTTTCTCTTTCTTTCTTGCGCGCACCTCCTATGACAGGAATGTAGTCGCCCAATACTTTGGTGGGTTGTTCCCAACGTTGGCGTATGTAGCCTATCCATGAGCGATTGGCTGCTACAGACCAGTCAGTATCTGCTGTGTTTTTAAACTCTTCTTGTATTTGTAGTTGCTGCCTAGACCTATTTTGTACCCTATGAGGCCTAGACTGTACTTCATCTATCATGCTTACAGACGTTACAAAATCGGCTTTTAGCTGGTTCCAGTTTTCAGAACCAATTTCTAGTTCATAGCCTTCTTTCAGAAAGTTACCTTCTTGTGTACCTTCGTCTAATCTCCTTACCAAGTAAGCAATAGCATTGGTATAATCTTTTCTTTTTACAACTGGTGTGTAAAGCGATACTTGGAAGCCCCTGCGTACTATTTCACTTACTGTAGCTTGAGCTACTCCCTCTAACATTTCAAAACTTACATACTCATTTTCTATCCCTTGCTCTTCTATATAGGTGATGGCAAAAGCAAGTTCAAAGACATTATGAGAAGCAACCCCCACATGCAAAGCATGTATTTTATCTTTATCTAAAAGTAAACACAAGATTTTTTTGTAATTGGCATCTGTTTCTGCTTTGCTAGCATAGGTGGCTAAAGGCCAATTTCTAAGTGATGCTTCTGTACGCTCCATCTCTAGGTTTGCACCTTTTACTACTCTTACCTTTATGGGAGCACCTCCATCTTTTACTCTTTGCAATGCCCATTCTTGCAACTCTCGAACTTCGTAAAAGGCATCTGGAAGGTATGCTTGTATTACCAAACCAGCACATAAAGAGTTAAACTCGTCTAGAGATAAGGTTTTTTTGAAGGCTGCCAACGTAATGGAAAGATCTCTATACTCTTCCATGTCTAGGTTGATAAACTTTTGTTTCCCTGTTTCTTTTTCGATCTTAAGTACTTCTCTGTATAGTGTGCTTAGTCTTTCTACCAAAGTATCAACTACGGCATCATGAGCAATCGCACTGATCTGTGAAAATAGGGTAGAAGCTTTTACAGAAATATAATCTACCTCTTCTTGATGCAGTAACTCACAGTAGGAGGCAATTCTTTTTTTGGCCTCTTCTTCTCCTATCAAGGCTTCTCCTATCAAATTGACATTGAGCTGTATGTTTTCTTTTTTTCGTTTGCTATAATGATTTTTGTATTGCTCTTCTCCCAAGAAAAAAACTACAGAGCTAGTGATTTCTTGTATTTGGCGCAACATGATGGGAACACTCACAGAGGGTAACTTATACCCGATGAGTTTAAATAAGCGTACTAGCACGCGCTCTTGCGAACTAAACAATTTTTGATAATTGTTTGAGCTTTTTAGAAGTTGCTGCATAAAGGTAGCTATGCGAGCATAGTTTTTACTTCTAAAAGCTACATCAAGCATTTTGATTAAAAATACTTTGCCTTCTGGTGAAGAAATGATTGCACCTAGTCTTTTTGAAAATGGGTTTGCAGGGGCTTTTCTTCTTACTTCCTGCAACTCTTCTGCTGTTTTGATTACTTTTTCTATGTCTATACTTGAATGTACTTTACTGCTCATATGGTATTGATCTTGCTCAGGGTATGTGTTTCTTTTTCTTTCGTTTTTTTTAAAAAATCATATGTCATAAGAAAAGATAAAACTAAAACCTTTTTGAATGAAGTGAAAAGAATTGGCCTTATAAAAACGAATAATTGGATATAAAGTTTTCCATAAGAGCATATTTGAAATTTTCGTTTATTGTCTGTACTTTACAATTAAAAGGTAAAAAATGGTAAATCAGAGAGATGAACATATAAAATATCGAAGAATAAAGTTTCAATGTGCTATGATGAAAGC
>WTJX01000669.1 GCA_011524675.1 Cytophagales bacterium | reverse complement strand
ACTAATCATTAATCACTAACTCCCTTCCAATCCAAACAACACCCCATTATTCATTAAACAAAATCTCTGTTTTTAAAATTTGAAAGTCTCTACAAAGTTAAAAATTGCTTGTTACGTTATTTTTTGTAACTTTAAAATCAATTTGAAAAACACTACAAAGAATGAAAGTGAAAATTGGTACGATTTCCCAAATACAGTTTGGGCTATACGCTAAACCTAGCGAATATGGTAATGCCGCTTATTTGCAAGCCAAGCACTTTGATGATTGGGGTAAGCAGACCTATGCGGTAGATACCTTTGTTCAAAAAAATCATAAAAACAAAGTACACCTCTTGCAAGATGGTGACATCCTCTTGGCAGGAAAAGGCATGCGCAACTTTGCGTGGACGTATCATCATGATTTTGGTCCTGCCATGGCTTCTTCTTTATTTTTTGTCTTAAAAACCAATAGGGCTAGGGTATTACCTGATTTTTTGACTACTTTGTTCAATATGCCTCAGACACAAGCACACTTTCAGGTGTTGGGCGCGGGGAGCTCTATTCCTTCTATTCGCAAATCCGAATTGGAAGCATTTAAAGTAAAACTGCCACCCCTAGCATTGCAGGAAAAGGCGATTAAGATCAAAAGATTACACGATAAAGATATTGCGCTCTCTCAACAGCTTATCGCTGAAAAGCAGAGAAGCTATCAAGCAGTAATGAAAAAATTAATCAATCAGGAGAATGAAAAATAAACCAATTTCTCAAAGTGAGATCAACAATATTGTATGGAAGGCTTGCGATACCTTCCGAGGAGTGATCGACCCTTCTCAATACAAAGATTACATCCTGACCATGCTTTTTATGAAGTATGTATCTGACGTATGGAAAGATAAAAAAGACTTATATATCAAAAAATATGACAATAATGAGCAAAGGGTGCAAAGGGCGTTGAACAATGAGCGTTTCAAGCTTCCGCAAGAATGCACCTTTGATTATCTTTTTGAAAATAGAAACGATCCAGATATAGGCGACTTGATCAACGTTGCCTTAGAAAAGATGGAGGATGCCAACAGGGGCAAGTTGGAACGTGTGTTCAGAAACATAGATTTCAACTCGGACGCAAATTTAGGACAAACCAAAGACCGCAACAGAAGACTAAAAAACCTCTTGGTGGATTTCTCGGCATTGAACTTACAGCCTTCTCACTTAGAAGACAATGATGTGATAGGTGATGCCTACGAATACCTCATTGAACGCT
Organism: Cytophagales bacterium; assembly: GCA_011524675.1. Lineage (GTDB taxonomy): Bacteria > Bacteroidota > Bacteroidia > Cytophagales > JAAEPT01 > WTJX01. Next base: position 4,600 of record WTJX01000669.1, on the reverse strand, counting down.
TTGCCAGCGACGCTGGTAAGAAAGCAGGAGAGTTTTATACGCCTGCACAGGTGTCTCAACTGCTCGCCAAGCTCTTAAACCCACAAGCGGGAGACAGAATTATTGACCCTACTTGTGGCTCTGGCTCACTACTCATCAAGTTGGCAAAAGAAGTAGGAAGCAATAATTTTTCCCTATACGGACAAGAAATCAATGGCAGTACGTGGGCACTAGCACGGATGAATATGTTTCTACATGAGATAGATGATGCCACCATAGAGTGGGGCGATACCTTGAACAATCCGAAGCTACTAGAAAATGAAAACCTACTCAAAGGAAACATCATTGGTGCCAATCCTCCCTTTTCCTTAGACAAATGGGGCGCAGACAATGCCATTTCGGATCAGTATAACAGGTTTTACAGGGGCATCCCCCCCAAGAGCAAAGGGGACTACGCCTTTATTACCCATATGATAGAATCTACCTACCATGACACAGGACGTGTAGGAGTCATACTACCACATGGCGTATTGTTCAGAGGGAGTAGCGAAGGAAAAATACGGAAGCAACTCATCGAAGAAAACTTGCTCGAAGCTGTGGTAGGGCTTCCTGCCAATTTGTTTTTTGGTACGGGCATCCCTGCTAGCATACTGATTTTCAACAAAGCAAAAGGAGAGAATACAGATATCTTATTCATTGACGCAAGTCAAAACTTTGCCTCTAGTACCAACAAAAACAAACTGAGAGATGGCGACATAGCAAAAATCGTCATTACATATCGTAACTTTCAGCGTGCTGAAAGATTGAGTACAGAGGAAGGAAAAATAATAGAAGACAAATACGCCTACCGTGCGAGCATACAAGAGATAGAAGAAAACGAGTACAACCTCAATATCCCTCGCTATGTAGATACCTTTGAAGAAGAAGAACCCATAGACATAGCTGCTACTCAGCAAAACATAGAAAAGCTGAAAAAAGAGCTAGCCACCGTAGAGGGACAAATGAAGGATTATTTGAAGGAATTAGGATTTTAACCGTACGACGGGAGCGAATTAAGCTAAGGTTAATATAACTCTTAGAAGGACTCTATTCTTCCTTTCGAGCCTCAGAAGGCGCTTAAAAAAGAATGGCAATGGATTTTTGAAAATGAGTTATTTGGCATTTGTATAGACAAAAGTACTTGGCCTGAAAAAAGAACATGGAAACTGTTTAACCAATGGTTTGAGCTAAAATTCAGCACCGTCATGTTGGATTTAGTAGATCGGCCGATTATGAGAGAAGAAGTATGAAAGGTATCCATCAACACTATATAGCATACTTGACTACTACTTCCAATGAGCAAAGCATTCAAGACCATCTCATGCATTAGCACGAGATAGATAGGGTCGTTCCAGAAAAATATAAAACGGTAAGCAATCTTTTAACTCCTTAGAATTTAAAGGAATTAAAGATCAGAAAAATACAATGGCAAAATCAATACGGAAAATACACGTTCAGGACATATCCATAGCTATTACATCTTTCAATGAAAATGACTTCATCTGCATTACGGATATGGCAAAAGCCAAAGAGGGAGATGGTAGAGCAGCTGACATTATCAAAAACTGGATAAGAAATCGTACAACGTTAGAGTTTTTAGGTACTTGGGAGCAAATGCACAATGAAAATTTTAAAGTGGTCGAATTTGACCACTTTAGAATGGAAGCAGGTCTTCCAAGCTTTACACTTAGTGCTGGGCAATGGATTGAGAAAACCAATGCCATCGGTATTCAAGTAAACTCTCTCACACAACACCCACAGATTAAAAAACTGGATAGTGGTAACTCCAAAAAGAAAAATTCATGACCAAAGAAATAGATATACCCAAAGGATATAAGAAAACTAAGGTGGGGGTGATTCCTAAGGAGTGGGAGGTTAAAAGAATTAATCAATTTGCATCTCTAGCCTCAGGAGGTACACCAAATAGAGAAATATCTGAATACTGGAACGGTGACATTCCTTGGATTACGACCACATTAATCAATGGAAAAATAATACATAGTTCAGAAGAATATATTTCTACAGATGGATTGAATAATTCTTCTGCCAAAATATTCTCTAAAGAAACTATTTTAATGGCTATGTATGGGCAGGGACAAACTAGAGGAAGAGTTTCAAAGTTAGGAATTGAAGCAGCGACAAATCAAGCGTGTGCAGCTATAACTCCCGACTCTTCAGTCAATACTGATTTTCTGATTGAATTCCTATCGTTAAATTATGCAAACATACGAAAATTAAGTAATACTGGGAATCAAAAAAACCTTAATCTTCAGTTAATTAAAACGATACCCGTAAAAGTCCCCCCTCTCCCCGAACAACAAAAAATAGCCTCTATTCTCACTACTTGGGACAAGGCAATTGAACATGTACAATTGGTCATTGACAATTTGAAAGTCCGCAACAAAGGGCTAGCCCAACAACTACTCACAGGAAAGAAACGATTGAAAGGGTTTGAGGGGGAGTGGAGAAAAGAAAAGCTTGGAAAGCTATTGAAAGAGGTAAAAAGTAAACCAGTGAAATGTCCTGAACAATATGAGCTAATTTCGATAAAACTATACGGAAAAGGAATAATTAGTACTGGAAAGTTCCCCAAAAACACAAAAAAAGGAAGGTCTTATCATTTCCGAAACGAAGGAGAAATAATCATAGGCAGGCAAAATTTTCATAATGGTAGTATTGCTTTTATGCCAAAGTTTAAGAATAAAATGATCGCATCAAATGCTATTTCTAGTTTTTCATCAGTCAACGGAATAGACGATTGCTGGATCATAAATTATCTTCTTCGCCCTAGTTTTTATTTATGGGTTGAAAACCTAATTGGTGGAACTGGTCAGAAAGAAATAAATAGAAAAGATTTCAATAATATTCCTATAGTAGTTCCTCCATTTAAAGAACAACAAGCTATTGCCAAAGTTTTAACTAATGCAGATCAAGAACTGAAACTATACGAAAAGAAATTAGCCACACTCCAAGAGCAAAAGAAAGGCTTGATGCAAAAATTGTTGACGGGAGAGATAAGGGTGAAAACAGAAAAACTATGAGTAAAACATTTAATTTTTATTGTGACGAAAGTACACACCTTCAAAATGATGGTATGCCTTATATGATGATTGCATACATCAGTTCTGCTTACCATCAGGTTAAACAACACAAAGAATACCTAAAGTTTTTGAAAGCCAAACATAAAGTAAAAGGCGAGATCAAATGGTCAAATGTTTCTGGAGGGCAATACCCCTATTATGCAGACTTGATTGACTATTTCTTTGCTACAGATTTAGCCTTCCGGTCTGTAATCGTTAAGAAGTCACAAATAAATGAAGCAATAGAAGGTTTTAGCTACAATGACTTTTACTTCAAGATGTATTATCAGTTATTACATCATAAAATCAATTTGGCATATAATTACAATATCTATATGGATATCAAGGATACGGTTAGTCATAAAAAGCTGGCTAAATTAAAAGACATCCTGAGACACAACTCCTCTATACGTAATTTTCAGTTCATTCGTTCGCATGAAAGTAGCTTGATGCAACTTACAGATTTGATTATGGGGGCTATCAATTACAAACTACGTGGGTTAGGTCAAGTAACTGCTAAAAATAAGCTTATAGCAAAAATAGAAAGTCAGTGCAAAACGCCTATCACTCAATCAACACCAAAGAACGAGGGTAAATTAAATCTGTTTCATATTGATCTCAAATAATTACTGATATGCCATTAAACCTGCTTAAAACATATCCTCAATTATTAGAAATCGCTCATATGAACGAGTATTCACGTAAGCAATCGTTAAGAGCTGTGTTTGATCGTGATATAACACATAATACCTCTTTCAAATTTCGGGGGAAACAAATACGTCCAACAAAACAGGAAGGAGAACCTCCCATGCAGACACTTTTTAGGCATCTTACGACCAGAGAGGATAAAGATGAGGAAGGAAATAAAACTGGTGAGAGGTCATTTGAGATGGCTAGATCAGTACGCTTACATTGGGTAAAACACCATATTGATGAACTGAAAAAAGATAATGTAGAAATATTTAGTTATGAAGACCGTATCAATAGAAAGGATGTAATTCGCACTTATATCTACGATAAAGACGAAAAATATGTGATTATCCTAGAGCCACAACGTAGTGGTAGTGATTATTACTTATTAACGGCATATCACTTAAATGAGCCTGGGGGTAAGAAACAAATTGAAAAAAAATGAAGAAAAAATTGGATAAGGTCTATTAAAACGCAAAGCTCGGTACATATCTGGATGTATCGAGCTTCGAAACTCCTTTCTCCTATTGTGGTAGAATGAGCAATACAAATATACAATTATTTTTGGGGAGTAGCAATCTCTTTTAGTGATTAATATTGAGTTATGGGTTATGAGTTATAGGTTATGGGTTATGAGTGTTGAGTTATGAATGATGTGTTGGATATCCTTTTTTGTTCGCATCGGCGGTGGGTTTTTATGTAGAGACACCCAATTTGTGCGTCTCTACGCATACGTTCAAATTGGTTTTTATATTCCGTAGAGACGCAATGCATCGTAGAGACGCAATGTATCGTAGAGACGCAATGCATTG
>WTJX01000609.1 GCA_011524675.1 Cytophagales bacterium | reverse complement strand
TTAAGTTTAAAACTAAGCCTCATCTAAAACAGTAAGCATACTAACGCCAATACTCCCATTCCTATACCGATATAGTTTGAGGTGCTGAGTTTTTCTTTGAAGAAAACTAAAGAGATAAGCGTAGAAAAAAGAATCACGCCTATATTAGTGATTGGGAATACAAACGCTCCATTGCTATCAAAATGGCTCAACGTTTTTAATAAAAAATAGATAGAGAAATAATTAGGAATACCTAACAAAATACCGGCTATGATAGAGTTGAGCGAAATCCCTTTCTTTGTTTTTAGAAGCTGATAAATCAAGACAACTATTCCAAAGCAACCCGCAGAAAAGAAACCAATAATAGGAGAGGTCTTTTCGTCAGAAACATGGGTGAAAAGAGAATTGACATAATTGATGAGTGTATCTACTGTACCAGTACCAATAAACACTATAATAGGAATCCATAGGTTTGATTTGTCTCTTGCCCCCTCTTTTTTTATACTGCTCAATACCACCGAAAGTATAGCGATAACAATGACTAGATAGTCTAACAGCGTATAATGAGCAAAGTCTTTTTTGATAAAGAATAGACTGATGATTACAGGGACGATCAAAGACATCTTGCTAGCGACAGAAGTAATGGTAATACCTGTTTTTTGAGAAGAATAGGCAATGAGATAAAAAACGCTGATAAAAAGCATACCTAAAATCACAGTAGGGAACAGCCATGAGCTATGAGAGATATGGTCTAAGTCAATGTCTTGGTAAGAAAATAATACCCCAGTACTTACACATGTAACATAATTCATTATAATAGCATGAAATGTATTGACTTTGAAGCGTGGGAATAGCTTGAAAGCAAAAAATAAGTAACTTGTGAGAATTATTGTGAGAATAAGATGATACATGAAGATATGTCGTTTACAGAACCAAAGATAATAGAGATTTCTAAATTAGGAGGAGGAGAAAAAGGGTATTTATCTGTGATTGAGGCAAAAGATATTGTTTTTCCTTTTGATATCAAAAGAGTTTACTGGACTTACGGGGCTATAGACGGTAGTGAAAAAGGAAATCAAGCAAATAAAAAAACACAACAAATGCTTATCGCACTAAAAGGTGAAGCCAAAGTAACCTTAGAATCTACCTGTGGTGAACTCAATACATATCATATAGATAGTCCAGAGAAAGCCCTCTACATTCCACCTATGTACTGGAGGAAGGTGATTCCTAGTCAAGAGGCTATACTTTTAAATTTATCTTCTGAGAAATATAAGCAAGAAGACATCATAAGTGATTATAAGGTATTTGAAAAAATATGATTTCTATACTCAAAAGAGAGCAGATTGAGGACAAAGCATGGAATCAGTGTGTGCAAAGTTCTGTACGTCCTTTTGTGTATGCTACCTCTTGGTATCTGGATATTGTATGCCAACAGTGGGAAGGAATAGTAGTTGAAGGAAAGCAAGGTGAATACTCATTGGTGTTGCCCGTGCCGATACTTATCAAATGGAAAAAGCCTTTTGTGCGAATGCCTCTTTTTTGTCAGCAATTAGGTGTTTTTCCCTTAGCAGTTTGTAGTCCTACTATTCAAAACGAAGCGATAGAAGCTTTTGTCAAGCATTACCGCTATATCAATCCCTATGTATTTGCTGATAACTCATTTGATACGTTAAATTTAAATAGACTTGAAGTTACTACAAACTTTGAATTAGCACTGGATTTACCTTATGAAGAAAACTATCAAGCCTACCGACGCGACAGAAAAAAAGATTTCAGTAAAGCAAAAAAAGTAAAGCAAAAAATAGTTACTAGTTCGTCTCCAGAACCAATGATAGCCATGTTTGAGTCTTCTGTAGTACCATCTTTTAAAGGAGGAATACATCCTCAAACCTATCGCTATCTTAGAGATATTTTGAAAATTAGTCTTCAAAAAAACATAGGCGAATTATATTATACTCAATATGAAGATGGCAGCTATGGAGCCGCTTGTTTTTTTGTGATTTGGCAAAAAAGAATCATTTACCTTTTTAATGCAGCATTCCCCGACAAAAGAAAAGATAATGGCAGAATGTTGATGTTGGATAAAATCATTCAGCAGTACAGCCAAAGCGAATATGTGCTAGATTTTGAAAGCCCTACGAATGAAGCTAGTATTAGAGACTTTTATCAAAGCTTTGGAGCGAAAGAAAAGGAGTTATATATCTTGAGACAAGATAACCTACCTTTTTACATCAGTATGCTTAGAAAAATTAGAAAATCAATCTTGACGCGTTAAAAATGTTTACCTTTTCTGTAGCGAAGAATACCTACTTACAAGACGAATCTCATGTTGATTATTTGTTTAACACAAAAACATACATTCATTCCAAAGCTCCTACTGATTTTTATTTGCTAAAAGTAATGAAAGCAAACGAATTACAAGCATCACTTTATCTCTTTCAGCATGAAGGAAACTTCTTCTCTCCTCTGAAAGCTACTTTTGGTGGAATGGACTATACATCGGATGCCGCTGCAATATATTTACTCTCACAAATGCGTTACTGGCTTGATAAGCAAAACTATTCTTCGTTTAAGTTGGTCTTACCCCCAGATTTTTTAATTAAAAAGGAGCTTAGTTATAGCAACTTTGATCATTGTATGATAGATAAAAATTATCATATCCCAGTTTCAACCCAACCTTTTGAGCACACGTTACATAAGTCAGCGTTGAGAAGATTGAAAAAATGCTTTAAACATAATTTTTCTTGTTCTTTATGGAAAAATCCTGATATAAACTTTGTCTATGATTTTATTTGTAAGGCAAGAAAGAGGAAAAATTACCCAATGACAATGCAAAGGGTAGAATTTAAAAAGATGTTTGAAACATTACCCACACATTATTTAGTTTTTGTAGTGAAGCAGTCAGAAGAAATAGCCGCATTAGGAGTAACTGTAAAATTATCTAAGGATGTAATGTATCACTTTTATCCAGCCGATGCAGCAGATTTTCTAGACTTTAGTCCTTCCATACTTTTACACAAAGGGATTTATGAGTATTGTCAAGAACATGGCTATTCATATTTAGATTTGGGTATTGCTACTGATAAAGGAATAGACAATCACGGACTCATACGTTTTAAGGAAAAATTAGGCGCTATACTCTCTCAAAAAAAAACATATATTCTTACAAATGGATAATATAACTCAGCCCTTGATAAGCATCATATGCCTTTGTTATAATCATGAAGATTATGTCATTGAGGCACTAGACTCTGTGTTGATGCAAGACTACTCAAACATTCAATTGATAGTAATAGATGACTATAGTCAAGATAATTCAGTAAATCGTATTAAAACATACCTTGAGAGTAAGCCAAAAGTCATCTTTATTCCAAATAAAAGGAACATAGGGAATTGTCGTTCTTTTAATAAAGCCTTCACTTTTGCTCAAGGAAAATATGTGATAGACTTGGCGGCTGATGATGTGTTAGTCAAAGGAATGCTTAAAAAGCAAGTTGCTTTTTTTGAACAGCAAAAAGACAATGTGGGAGTATTGTTTGCTAATGCCCAATACATTACTGAGCAAGGAGAGTCAATAAAACTTCATCATAAAATCAATGAAAAGAGTAAAAGTATAAGTCCCCCACCACAAGGTGAGATATACCTTGATTTGGTGAAAAGTTATTTTATTTGCCCTCCAACGATGATGATGAAAACAGATGTTTTAGAAGCCTTAGGAGGGTATGACCCTATGTTGGCTTATGAAGATTTTGACTTTTGGATACGCTCATCAAGAGACTATCACTATGCTTACATTGATGAGGCAGTTGTCAAAAAAAGAGTAGTGAAAGGTTCTTTATCTTCAAAAGCGCATCAGAGAAAAATGCAAAAAAGTACGTTTGAAGTATGTAAGAAAATATACAAACTGAATAAAACTAAAAGAGAGCATCAGGCATTACTATGGCGTTTACTATATGAAGCAAAGCCAGCACTTAAGACGGTTTACCTTTCATTAGTGGTGCGTTATATGATCTTATTTTTGAAGACTACTTTGAAAGCCTTTTTTTAATTTCTTTGATAACCACTACTTGAAGTTGATGAATGTCTTCAGAAGGTTTAAATAGTAGAAGGCAAGCAAGGAAAAAACTTGAAATGATAATAGTTTTAACAAATACCGTAAGATAAATCGAAGAAAAAGAAAGTGAAAAGAAATAAGCGAAGGCAATAGTAGCACAAGAGATAAGCAAGGCAGAAAGATAGTTTTTGGAAAAAGGCGTAATCTTGAATTTCCAGAAAACAATAATCATTCTCAATGTTTTACTTATAACAACAGATAACAGCGTAGCAAAAGCAGCTCCATTCAATCCGTACTTAGGAATTAGGATTATGTTGAAAACTATTGCACAAATAAAAACGAGTGTTGCTATGACAAAGTTTGCCCAATAGAATTTGGAAAAGTTTATTATTTCCCCTACAAAACCACTAATACTGTCATATATTTTTCCGAAACCTAGGATAATAAAAGGTACATAACCTAGACTATAAAAGCTCCCTTTCGGTATATAATGATAGAAGCTTTCTAAGTTTGTCAAGATGATTGAAAATATTATTCCTGTAAGTAGTAGTAAGTTTATGGAAGATTTTTTAAGTGTTTTTTTAACTTCTGATAGGTTGTTGTTTAGATTGGAGGCTATGATTGGGTTTGCTATACTTACTACAGCCTTTCTAGGCATTTCACAGATGGAAAGTAGATAAATAGCCATTCCGTAAATAGCAATAGCTTGTTCACCATTAGGGATATATTTCATAATCATGAAAATATCTAATTTAGAAAGTAATATAGCAATAGAAGGTCCAAAGAGAGAAAGAAGCATATAGAGTATAATCTCTTTCATACTTAATTCACTAAACCCTTTACTAGCTTTCACTTTTGTGATATTATGGAATAATTTTGAGTTTGATATTAAAAGTAGGGAAATCATCAGAACATAGGTTAGGTTTATACCTATCCAAAACTCTTTTAAACTGATAAGTCTTTGTCCAAAAAGAATGATGTGAACAGTAAATGCGAGCCTAAGGACTATATCTTTAAGAAAGTTTTGAAAAGTGGTTTTGAAATAGGTGATGGAAATAGAGCAAAGTATTTGAAAATAGCTCATTAAAATACCTAAAGGGAAAACAAAATATGAATATGCTGAGAATAGAGGAGCGTTTTCTTGATAGTAAGACTGAATTTTTGAAATAATTGGAGCGTAAGCACTTAAGGTTAGTGAAAAGATAATTAATGGGCTAATAAAACAAAGGATTAAGAATCTCTTTTGTTCACCAATGTTGTCTTTGATTTTTGGGAAATAGCGAATGATTAGATGATTTATTCCAAAACTAAAAAATAGAGATAGTATAAGAGAAGCATCCCCAATAGCTACCCTCAAACCATATTCTTCTTTTGAAAAATACAAGGTAAAGAGTTTGGTAACGTTAACAAAGCCTATAGCTACACCTACATAAGAAATAATTAAGTTTAGAATACTTTGCTTTCTGACAATTCCCATGTTAATTTTAAGTTACTAAATTTTTTTTTGTGAAATTAAAGAAACTTTTAATCATCACCTATTATTGGCCTCCAACAGGTGGTGTTGGAGTTCAAAGATGGCTTAAGTTCAGTAGACAATTAGTCGATCTAGGTTATAGTGTTTCTGTGTTAGCTCCTTCTAGTGATTATATAGCAAACTTAGATTCTTCTCTACAAAGTCAGTTACCCAAAGAAATTGTAGAGTATAAAGTAAGAGTAAAAGATAGTTTTTCTCTTTTAAAATACTTTGTAAAGAGTAATTCTACTTCTCAGCATAATAGCATAGTTGAAAAGAAAGATAAAAGTATAAT
>WTJX01000742.1 GCA_011524675.1 Cytophagales bacterium | reverse complement strand
GGGAAAACAGTACAGTTAAGAACCCTGTCCTTAAGTATAATTTAGAGAAGCGTAAATTTGAGGGAAACGACTAGTAAGAAACGCCCTAGATGACAAAGTAAGGTTATAATAAAATAATTTAAATAAATAAAACTATCTTTGTATAGCACTAAAGGAACAAAGTAAAGAATTCATTGTTTGTTATACATATGGAAATAGTTCAAGGAAAATATCTCTCAAAGGTCAATTCACCAGAAGACCTAAAAAAAATAGATAGAAAAGACTTACCCAAGTTGTGTGAAGACCTCAGACAATACATAGTAGATAATGTAGCAGCCTATGGAGGTCACTTTGGTGCAAGCCTCGGAGTTGTAGAGCTTACCATTGCGTTACATTATGTACTCAACACCCCCGAAGACGAACTGATATGGGATGTAGGTCACCAAGCCTATGGTCATAAAATCCTAACAGGAAGAAAAGAAAACTTCCATACCAATAGGGTATATAAAGGGCTATCCGGTTTCCCTAAAAGAACTGAAAGTGAATACGATTCCTTCGGTGTAGGACATTCATCTACCTCCATATCCGCAGCCTTAGGAATGGCAGTTGCTTCTAAATACAAAAACATCAACAAACAACATGTTGCCGTCATTGGTGATGGTGCCATGACAGGTGGTATGGCATTTGAAGCCATGAACCATGCAGGTGTAAGCAATTCCAATATGATTATCATCTTAAATGATAATTGTATGTCTATTGACCCCAATGTAGGCGCGCTCAAAGATTACCTTACTGATATCACCACTTCCAAAACGTATAATAAAGTAAAAGATGAAGTATGGAAAGTATTGGGCAAAGTGAGCAAATTTGGTCCTAGTGCGCGCTCAGTCATTTCTAATGTAGAAAAAAGCATCAAAACATACTTATTAAAGCATAGTAACCTCTTTGAATCTCTCAAACTGAGGTACTTTGGTCCTATAGACGGACACGATATAGATCACTTGATAAGCACACTACAAGACCTCAAAGACATACCTGGTCCCAAGATTCTTCACTGCATTACCAAAAAAGGAAAAGGCTATGAATTGGCAGAGCAAGAGCAAACCAAATGGCATGCTACAGGTGGCTTCAATAAAAAAACAGGACAGTCGTCTGTACCACAAAAACTAACGCCAGAAGCCCCTAAATATCAGCAAGTTTTTGGACACACCATCGTAGAATTAGCAGAAAAAAATGAAAAAATTGTAGGTATTACTCCTGCCATGCCCTCAGGCTCATCACTTAACATTATGATGGAAAAAATGCCTGACAGAGCCTTTGATGTAGGCATAGCCGAACAACATGCCGTTACTTTTTCTGCTGGTTTAGCCACACAAGGACTAGTACCATTTTGCAACATCTACTCCACTTTCATGCAAAGAGGTTACGACCAAGTAATCCACGACGTATGTATTCAAAACCTAAACGTAGTGTTCTGTCTTGACAGAGCAGGTTTGGTAGGTGCTGATGGAGCTACACATCATGGTGCCTATGATATAGCCTTCATGCGTTGCATACCAAACATGATCGTAAGTGCACCTATGAATGAAAGAGAACTAAGAAACCTCATGTACACAGCACAGCTAGACAATCAAGGACCATTTACCATACGCTACCCTAGAGGAAAAGGAGTAATCCTTGACTGGAAATCTCCCATGGAAGAGATAGAAATCGGTAAAGGAAAATTGATCTCGGAAGGAGAAAAAGTAGCAATACTAAGTTTTGGACATGTAGGGAACTATGTGATAGAAGCAAAAAAAATCATGGCAGAGCAAAACATAAACCCTGCTCACTATGACATGCGCTTCGCCAAACCACTAGATGAGCCGTTACTACATGATATATTTAGTTCTTTTGATGCTGTATTGACCATAGAAGACGGTTGCCTACAAGGAGGATTTGGAAGTGCCATCATTGAGTTTATGGTAGATCATGCATACCAAAGCAAAGTAAAAAGATTAGGTATTCCAGACAACTTCATAGACCATGGCACACAAACACAGCTACACCATGACTGTAATTATGATGCTACTGCCATTTGTGAAGCCGTGTCTGAACTATTAGAAATAAAAATAAACACAAACCCTATTCCTCTAATGAAGAACTAATAGGATATGGAAAAACAAGGATTAGCAAACGAACTTGATGACAACACAAAAAATAAAAAAATAATATTATTTGATGGCGTTTGTAACCTATGCAATGCTTCCATAGACTTCCTCATGAAGGTAGATAAAAAGCAAACGCTATATTTCAGTTCATTACAATCAGAATTCGGTCAAGAAATATTAAAAAAAAATAATTTTTCTACAGAAAAATTTGATTCATTTTTAATACTGGATCAAGGTAAACTATACCATAAATCTACTGCCGCAATAAAAACATTATCTAGCTTAACAGGTATTTGGAAACTAGCAAAACTATTTTTTATCGTACCAAAACCCATAAGAGATTACATATACTCATTAGTTGCCAATAACCGTTACCGTTTGTTTGGAAAAAAAGACACTTGCAGATTACCCACCGCAGAAGAAAAAAGACGTTTTATATAAAACTAAATTTCATTACAAACGTTAAAGACTATACCCTTATAACAGTTATTTAATGAAGAAGAAATTTGAACTTCTAAAAATTTTACCCTAAACGTAATAGCTAATAATTATCATGCCAATTGAAGAAACTCTAGACAATAAGGTATTAGATGCTTTATTGTTATTCAATAGATATCAAAAATATAATGATCTTAGATTTTTATATAAATCACACTTTCCTGAGATCAAAAAAAATGTTACCCTCAATGGTCCGGAAAATGCCCTAGACTATATAGCAACTTTAGACGAGTCCAAAAGGCAACCTATTATGCAAAATACAGATTTGTTAAACGAAATAAATAGAGGCATATATATCAATATGGTAACAGACTATGAGTTGAAGTAATAAAGAGATATACTTTACTAATGACATTTTTCATTTAGTGTTCACATCTATTTACTCCTCCCTGCATCACAAGTGCACTAGATCAGCCGTTATATTAGATGCAACACCTTGTTTATGTCATCTGGCGTGTCTATCCCTATACTTTCAAACAGGGTAGTAACAATTTGAATATCAAAACCATGCTCAAGCCAACGAAGCTGTTCCAAAGACTCCGTACATTCCAAAGGAGTAGCACTAAGAGATACTAACTGAGCCAGTACATCATATTGGTACGCATACACACCAATATGCTTATAAAAGAAAGTTTTTTCTGTACATATCTCTTTTTGAGTATTTCTTGAAAAAGGGATCATACTCCTACTAAAATATAATGCCCTCTGTAATTTATTAAACGTTACTTTGACTACATTAGGATCAAACAAAACATTACTGTCTGTTATCCTCTTGGCCATCGTAGCTATTTTTGTTGAATGGCTCAAATGCTTGCATAGCAAGTCTATTTGATCAGGAAGTATAAAAGGCTCATCTCCCTGTATATTCAAGATAAAGTCTGCCTTTTCCCTACTTTTTTGGATTGCTTCATAGCACCTCCCCGTCCCATTTGCTTGCTCCCCTGTCATCACTACCCTAGCACCTAAGCTTTTGGCATGCTTTTCAATGCGACTATCGTCAGTAGCAATAATCACCTCAGCAAGGCTAGCCACCTTTTTTGCTTGCTCATAGACGCGTTGGATCATGCTCTTACCTCCAATATCTGCCAAAGGCTTTCCTACAAAGCGTGTGGACTGATACCTTGCAGGAATGACCGCTATAATTCTACTAGCATCCACTCTATGACCTTAGCTTTACAATATATGAAGATCTCTCTTCTGCGATGATAACTACTTCTTGTTCCTTCTCTATAAACTCCCCACGAGTGTAAGCATCATAGATCAGACCATTATATTTTATTTTCCCCGAAGGACGTAATACCGTATGCGTTACCGCATTTTGCCCTACAATAGAAGGACCTTCTCTACCTGTAGTAGCAGCCTTAGCATGAATAGTCTCTTGTAGTGCAATATCCTTTTTGGCGATAGCATTGGACAGAGTAGCGCCCCCAACTAACAAAAACACCCCTGCCCCTACAATGCCCACGACTACAACGGTTAAAGCATTCAAAATATCTTGCATACTTACAAATGTAAAGTCAAAACCATCATTATTTAGTGTAGAAAGAACCAAAGAAGTAAGAATAGATACCACTCCTAATATACCTAATACACCAAAACCAGGTGTTATAAACACTTCTACAAAGACCAGTACTATACCCAACGCAAAGAGAAGTAACTCTTTATAATCAAGTAATCCATGTAAGTAATCAGGCACAAAATACAAAACAGCGCCTATCACCGCAGCAATGAGAGGAAAACCAACACCTGGGGACTGTAACTCAAAATATATTCCCCCCATGATAAGAAGAATCAAAATGCTTTTAAGTACAGGATTCAAAAAGAAAGCTATGATTTGCTCAGTAGCATCCAATTTAAAGGTAGAAATAGTATAATGCTCAATATTATTTTTTGCCAAAATCTCTTCAATAGTAGCCAACTTCCCTTCACAGTAATCCGCCTCTATTGCCTCAGTAGGAGTAAAAGAGATCACATAAGCACTGTCTGTTTGCAGATAACGTCCTACCATACCCTCTGCTATTTTGGGGTCTCTACCTTTAGTTTCAGCCGTAGAGCGCATCTTGGTTCTCATAAAAGACTGGTACTTTTCGGGCACCACTTCACCATCTTGATTCACCACTGTAGATGCTCCTATGCTGCTCCCTTCAGACATATAGATACTGTCGCAAGCAATAGAAATAAAAGAACCAGCCGAGCCAGCATTTTTATTAATGAACACATAGATTGGTCTATCCTCTTTCAATAAAAGCGTTACGATATCATCCGCCTCTTTTACTCCGCCTCCATACGTATCCATATCTATAATAATAAGGTCAGCCCCCTGTATTAGAGATTCTTCAAGAGATTGCTCAACATACCTCAACATTCGTGAATCAATATCATCTCTTATTTCCATGACAAATACTTTTGTAGGAAGTGTATCCACATTATTGGCTTTCACCATTACAGACAAAAAGATGAAAAGACTATAGATAAGCAATTGCTTCATTGACTTGTTTTTTTAATTAAATAGACTCCTTACAGCTTAAAGAATTTTTTATTTAAACCATAACGAAACACACAATATATGATATAAGCTACCAAACTTCCAAATAGGGAACCAACTAATATATCAGTAAAATAATGCTTCCCTAAATAAACTCGACTTATTGCAACCAAAACAGCAAGAATATACAGTATGCTACCAAATAATTTATTTTTCAACACACAACTTATATATACCGATAAACCAAAGGCATTGGCAGCATGTGAAGAAAAGAAACCATATTTACCCCCACAAGAAGTTAGCAAGTAAAGCACAAGATCATCATTATAGCAAGGTCTTAGTCTCTCAAAAAAAGGCTTGGCAACTCCAGAAGAAAACCTATCAGTAATAAAAACACAGACCGCAAGACACAAAAGACAAAACCAACTTTGTTTTTTGAACTTAAAGATGACCAACAACACCAATCCAACATAAAGAGGTAACCATGTTGTCTTTGCAGATAAAAACAACATTACTTCGTCCAGCCAAGGGCTATGAAGGCTATTGATAGCCTGGACAAGTTTATTATCAAAATTTTGAATACTATACTTCCAATCCATCGTCTGTTCTGCCCTTTAGAGTACTAAGTCGTTAGTTATAAAGTCAAAAGTTTATTAATTAATCGTTAATCTCTAACCATTAATCACTTCCCCCCTTAATTTTTTAATTCTATAACGCTCAATCCTTACAATCCAAACGACACTCA
>WTJX01000587.1 GCA_011524675.1 Cytophagales bacterium | reverse complement strand
TCAAATATAGCCTCAAAAGAAGAAGGTACTTCTCCATCAAATACGCTCTCTATTTCTTTGTATAATGAAGTATTCAAAAACTCCCTTAACATATATTGTTTGGTCAAGTTACTACTGTGAGCCAAAAATAGAATGGAATGTTCATCCTCTGTTTTTACCCTTAGCACTACAAAATAGTCTATTCTTTTTTCGTCATCTAACGAAATATCATTTACAAAATTGGTAGTGTCTATACCATTAACGACTTCAATACCTGTTTTTTTATTACTTACGTAAGGATACCTTATATTAGAAAGGTGAAAATAATGCTTCAGCTTGCCCAAGTTTCCTCCTCCTATATCCCCTAAAAACAAAACAGGAGAGTTTACCTTTTCATAAGTTGTAGAAAGTTGGTACATATTTCCTTTGTCTAACACTGGTAAGTGAGACTCATAGACAAAGTTTACCAAATAAGGGTCTGTTAGTCCAAAAGTAGTATTCGATACTTTTAAGTGAGGATACTTCCTTATATAATTTCTTATTTTATATATTGAAGAAGCCATGGTTCTATCTGAATCATAGATATAACGAAACCGCCCAAGAGTCTCACTATACTCTCTATAGAGTAACCTCTCACCTAAGACTATTTGGATTTTATCATTTTTTTCAAAAAAAGGATTAGAATGAGACTTAGGTGCTAAAGCTTGTGTATTGCTTGTTATTATCATAAACAAGTTGAAACCTACTGATATAAGCAATAATGGAATGCTTAGCCATAGAAAAAGTTTTCCTTTGTTGACGCTTTCTTTTTTGTTGGGTGCATTTAACTGCTCTAGTACTAATTTATACTTACCTTTAGGAATAGATATTTTATTTTCATCATTCCTACCTTCCTTGAGGTAATACAACTCTAGTTTTTTTCTCAAACTATGTATCTGTGCTCTGATGTGTGCATCCAGTGGCAGAGAACTTGTATCATTGTCATCAAACAAATCAATGGCTATGGTGGTAGACTTTGGTACTTCTCCTTTTTCTTCTGCCTCTACCAAGTAATTTAAGATTTTGATAAATAAAGGATTACTTTCAAAAATATTGGTTTTCTCTAACCTTTTGATTATTTCCTTTTTGATGATGATATGATCCATAAACTACAAAACAGCTACCCTTACACTTTTACAAACAACAATCATGATAGCATTTGCCTGCTAATCTAGCTTGCTAAAAAAAGCGCTACAATAAATCAAGTATTTTTCAAATTTGATTAAAAAAACATTCGTTAGCAACCTTTAAGACTAGTTTTTATCTTTTTTTATTACGTGTAAATACATGTAGCTACGTTATTGTGACATCGGTAATACTGCTAATGCTTGGGCTAGTTACTCATCATTGATCTGTTTGTACTTACTAAAATCATCCATATGTGCATTCTTGTTTTTTTTGAAGTCAGAAATAAGGGTACTCTTGACTTGTGTCCAATCAAATATAAAATACCTCGGAGCATACTGCTAAGACTCTCACCTTTCCCTAATGCAGGATTGTTGTAATCTTTTTTGGGAAATAGAAAGGCAATAAATTACAATTAGTGTACAAAATAGTATTTATACACTAATTATTTCTGCTTTACGAAGTTAGGGCGTTTCCCTTCGGGGCGAGCTGGCTCTTCCTTAAAAATATGCCTTAGCATATTTTCTTTACAGTCAGCCCTTCCCTTTAAGGGTCAAAAAAGGAGGGAGTTGCGTTGAAAACTGACCTCTTAAAGGTCAGTTTAGCAACTAGCCAGACTGTGGGGGGAGCACATAGCTTCTACCCCTAACGCATAAAAAACGAGCTTTGGTTTTAACTTCGTAAAGTAGAATTATACTTTTCATATTATTTTTCCTTAAATACCCGAGCGTTTGGACCAAATAAAACACATTAAAGTAAAACCTAAATAGTCGTCCAAAAATACTTATGATGGTAAGAAAAGTATTAACAAAATTTATTTTAAAGGCAGAAGAGTAATATCATCAAGGTAAAATTTACGGACTGCACTGAGTTTGTTTAATTGAGAGTTTTTAAACACAATAGTATTCTTTCCTTTTTCTAGATTAATTTTCACAAAACTAGTTTGCCATACTTTTTCTTCCGATGCATGAAAGCAATAATCTAATTTTTCAGCCCCATCATTAATGCTTATATTTAAAAATCTATTATGCCCTTTTAGGCTAGCTCCTTGATTTTGATACTTCACAACCATCCTATATTGTCCTGCGGTAGAGACATTTACATCAAAACTTAAGGTGCTATTATTTTTTTCAAGTCCTAGAACAGCCTTTGATTGGTTTGCGTCTTTCAAGTTCACCACACTCAATTTATTTATTTTTGCTGATTCTGCTTGATAGATAAAGTTATCGTCAAGTGTTATTTTGTATGCGTATGGATGCTTATTTTCTGATTTTGGCGCTTTTTTAGGTGAACTAATGTGAAGTCCTTTGTGATCTTGTGTCCAGTTGATTTTTTCATCACTACCCAAAAGAGAAAGTGACTTTACTTTAAAATAATCTGATAACTCTCCTCCAAAACTCTCGATAAGATATTGTTTGTTAGGTGTGTTATATTTTAAGTTGAAAAGGTATATGATGTTTCCCCTTCTTGTAAACCTAAAAGTGTTTTCGCCAAGTTTATTTAAGGCTTTTTTGGCTACTCCATGCTCGTTAAAGTCTTTGATTTCTCCTCCAACATCTGTATTTCCTTCACCAAAGGTGTAAAAAGGAAGTGTGTTATATATCCCTTCTCCTACTACCTTTAGCCATTTCCCTATACTTTTGATAACTTCGGCATGTTTTTCTGGAATAGAACCATCGGGTCTTGGACCATAACTTAAGGCTAAAAATCCATTTTTACTTACTACATCTACCAATACGCGCTCATAGAAATCTGCCTCATGGCTGAGTTTGTTTTCACCAGCATAAAACCAACCTGGGTTTACGGTAAAATCTACATACCATGCTTGATCTGAAATGTCTCCCAAAACAGATTGTTCCACATTTTTAATCGCAAACTCTGTAGGGAATGTTTCTGCTTTTGAATTAAACACAAAATCTTGTTTGTTTTCTGTGGCAATATTGAACACTTGGGTTACAGTTTTTATTCTTGTTTCTTCTTCTATAAATCGAGGACCAAAGTCAGTATATATGTAATCAGGCGCATATTTTTCCATGACTTCTATCATCTTATCTTTCCAATACTTATCCGCTTCTTCTTCTGTCAGATAAGAACTATACAATAAATTGTACTTTTTATCTAATGGTGGATGCCAGTCTCTATTAATCTCCCATTTTGAATTGTATCTAGGGCTAAACGACTCTGCCCTAGGAAAGAATAATTCATGAAAACCATGATGTAATGTAATTTCTAGTCTGAGCTTTCTCTTTCTTACTTCTTTAGCGATTTCGCCTACGATGTCTCTTTTCGGTCCCATTTTAGTTGCATTCCAAGGGTTGATGTCGCTATCCCACAAAGAAAAACCATCATGGTGTTCCCCCATGATGCCGACCATTTTAGCCCCTCCTTGCTCATATAAATCTACCCATTCTTTGGCATTAAATTTTTCTCCTGTAAACTTATTGATTAGGTCGTGAAAATGAACATCATGCCCATATTTCTTTAGATGGTACTGGTATTCTTCACGAGTTTTTCTATACATATGCTTTCCATACCAGCCATACGCTTTATTGTCAAGCCC
The DNA here is from genome assembly GCA_011524675.1 of Cytophagales bacterium. Lineage (GTDB taxonomy): Bacteria > Bacteroidota > Bacteroidia > Cytophagales > JAAEPT01 > WTJX01. The sequence continues at coordinate 2,169 of WTJX01000587.1, read as the reverse complement.
AGGCAAGGATGAAATTCCCCAGTGACACCAAATACCAAATCTGGCATCTTTTAGCCATTGCGGGTCTGCTCTGTGCAGTTTGGCTTCATCCCATGCCTTAGCCTTGAAATCTGTAGGTCTAATGGCAGAATTTGAATCTTCATTTTCTTGACTATGAGAGGTCAAAAAAAGAAAAAGAAAAATAATACTCAATAATATAAGGTGTTGTCTATTCATGATGTGTGTTTTGATTAATGACGGCTTTCAAATATTGTTTTGTGTGTTTATTTAAGTTTTACGTTATAGGTTTTAAGTTTTACGTTATAATCATCCTCCTTGTGTGTTAGACTCAACCTTTAACTTTTAAAGTTTAACCTTTAACCTGCTCGTTTTATGTGTTTAAAAGTATCTAGTAGTTAGTATATAAAGGAGGAAGTAACGTTAAAAAATGACCTCATAAGTAGGCAGACAAAAATAATTGTGTTTTAAAAAAGGAGTGATTTTAGTTCAGGTCAAGGCAGAAAGCAAAGCTTTAGCCTCTGAAAGTATTTAGTAAAAATCAAGAGGAAGTAAAACATAGCATATGGTTTACTGAATGAATATAATTTATTCCTTTTCAAACCAATACTTCATTGGCTTGTACTCATTATCAGAAAATACTGCCTCTCCTTCTCTCCAATGTCTGAAATTACCATTAGGGTCGATACGTTCTTTTGGCCAGCCATTTTCTTTTAACCAGCTTCCTACTTCTCTTAGTGCTTTTTGGTCTTCTGCATGAATAGCACCGTCAGGCATTGGCGCAACATTTAACAATAGGTTTGAGTTTACATAGTTACATACTTTGAATGATTCTTTGATAAAATCTGTTCCTTTGTTTCTGTACTCTGCTTTCCAAGCCCACCCTGTATTAAAATTCATACATATCTCTATCGGTTTACCTGCACTTTGCATATAGCTTTTGTATTGTTTTACTTCAGGAGCAAAAAAATCTTCTTCAAAGCTATGTTTGTCATTAGGGTCTTTAAGTCCCCATTTGGCACTTACCAAACATTGAGGTTGAAGTTTATGAATCATATCGTATGTTTTGTAAGGCTTAAAAACATCAAAGTTGTGTTGTACATCTGGTGGTCCGTCAAACCAAATAGCAGCAATAGGACCATAATAAGTCAACAACTCTTTTACTTGATTATTTACATATGACACATATTTTTGAACATCATGATCTTTTGTTCCTCTAAGATATGTAGGCTCTGGCGTATCATATTCTGGGTAAGAACCTCTCAGTTTCTCTGTCCCCCCTTTGGACAAGCTCACACCGTGGGGATGTCTCCAATCGCGTCCGTAAGAATAATAGAAAAATAAACCTATCCCTTTTTCATTACACTTTATAGCTAAGTCTTTGATCAAATCTCTGTTGCCTTTGGCATTGGTAGATTTAAAATCTGTTTCTTGCGTGTCCCACAGGCAAAAACTATCATGGTGTTTGGTAGTAATACAGATATATTTCATTCCAGCATCCAACGCCAAATCTGTAATAGCATCTGCATCAAAATTAGAAGGATCAAAGGTATCTATTAACTTTGTGTATTCTTTAACGTGTATTTTCTCTTGCCACATCACCCATTCACCTTTTCCTGTTTGACTGTACACCCCATAGTGCATAAACATACCGTATTTGGCATCTTTCATCCATTTGAGTGCAGCTACCCTTGGGTTTTTCTTGTAATCATCTGCATAATCTTTCAAGTAGTTAGGTACTTTCTTCGGGTCGTATTTTATTCCCGTATTGATTTGTGCCTTGCCTTGCTTTGAAATTGAACATATAAGCAGGCATATGGATAGCAATTTCAATATAGGCATAAGACATTTTTTTGTTTGTTCTTGTATCATAGAATTGTAAAAATTAATGTTTTCACAATTTGTCTAAAAGAAACATTTTGTAAGTACTGCAAATTCTAAAATTAATTCAATATAATCCAACACCAAAAAACTAAGGTGGTAAAGTAGAATCAAGAGGGGGTAATAGTCTTTTAAAAAACACTCTTAGCATGCTTCTACAAGGTATTTATGTTGAAAATTTAGTAACTACTTTGTGTTGAGCGTCATTGGTAGTAAGCAGACTTCTAAGAATTCAGAAAAGCCGAATGACGAAATCACAAATAGCAAATCACAAAAAACAAAAGTTTGTCA
>WTJX01000134.1 GCA_011524675.1 Cytophagales bacterium | reverse complement strand
ATGTAATACAAGAATTGAAAGGTGAAATGGAAGGAGAGTTAAAAATAGGTATCATTCCTACGATAACACCTTATTTACTCCCGTTATTTTTAGCTGAGTTTGTAGCCTTGTTTCCAAAAATAAAAGTCATTATCAAAGAAATGACCACAGCAGAAATACAAAAAGCCTTAAAAACAAGAACCATAGACATTGGTATCTTGGCGTTACCTCTTCTAGACAATGAAATAGTAGAAATAAGTCTTTATTCAGAACCTTTTTTGGTTTATGACTGTACGGGTGAGCAAACAGCCTCAAAAATAGGGGTTAAAGAACTAGACTATTCCAAGCTTTTATTACTCCAAGAAGGGCATTGTCTTCGTACACAGGCAATGCGTATATGTGAGCTTTCTGATCAACTTTCTAATAACATCAATTTTGAATTTGAATCTGGTTCTATGGAAAGCTTAGTACGCATTACTCAAAAAAGTAAAGGGATCACCATATTACCTTACCTTGCTTCTTTAGATTTGGATGAAAAAGAAAGCGACAAGCTCTTATGGTTTACTGAACCTGTACCTGTACGTGATATAGGCATTGTTACCCATGATTTCTTTGTGAAGAAAGTTTTATTAGACAAACTACAAAATATCATACAAACAACGGTCAAAAAACTCTTACCTGAAATAGTTACACAAAAAATAGTAAACCCTTTATAAGCAAGAAGCTTGTGTGCGGTGAAGTTGTAAAATGATGAATATTCGGAGAACTAGGTCTTAATTCTCATAAGCTTTTAGGTATTAGCCGTTAGCTTTTTTGTAATGTCCATAGTTTTACTTTATGAAGTTAAAGGTATTAATGCTTTAAATAGACTTTGTGCTTTATATTATTGACTTAATACTCAAAAGTAATGATTCGACGATTGATGTTTTTACTATTCAAAAAAACATGATCTACTCATTACTAAATACTTGAAATTATAGTTACTTTTACGACTAAGTAGGCAGACAAAAATAATTATGTTTTAAAAAATGAGTGGTTTTAGTTCAGATCAAGACAGAAAGTAAAGCTTTAGCAAGCTAAAGCACGTATTTCTAACGATGAGATGAACTAAAATAGCCGTTTTTTTATCATAAGTATTTTTGGATGACTATTTAAGCCACGTTAACTTATACGCAATTTATAAGAAGACCTTGCAATTGTTACCTTAGTGTTACTTTTTTATTTATTCAAATTTCAACACATTGAATTGGCTAGACCTAGTTTTATTTCCAATATTTTATCTTTTTGTTTCTATAGCTTTTTATTTCATATCCACAAAAATGAAAGACGAGAAGATAAGAAAATATTTTCTCATCACCATTCATATTAAAATTTTAGGCGCAGTATTTTTAGGAGTCATTTATTATTTTTATTACTCAGGAGGTGATACAGTGAACTTTTATGATGACTCTACCTATCTTTATAACTACTTTTGGCATGAGCCTAGCAAAGCAATACAATGCATCTACCTAAATCTGAAGAAAATATTTCCAAATCGAAATTTTTTAGTAAACTTTAGGTTTCACGATACAAGCAGCTATATGGTCGTCAGAACATCATTTATTTTTAGTTTGCTTAGCTTCAACACCTACTCTATCATAGCTTGTTACTTTGCTATCTTATCTTTCATTGGAATTTGGTGCATCTATATTACCTTCCGAAAGATAGTAAACGATAATTCCTTAGATCAAAAACTCGCAATCGCCATTTTATTTTTACCCTCCTTAGTGTTTTGGGGGTCTGGTTTGATTAAAGATTCATTAAACATTTCTGCTTTAGGCATCTTATTTTACAGTTTCTATCATTTATTTATAGAAAGAAAGTACAAGCTAAAGTACGTCATCTTTATGATAATAAGTATCATGATACTCAAAGCATTAAAAATATACATTTTATATTCTTTTTTACCTGCCTTAGCTATCCTACTCTTTGTAGAATATAGAAAGAAGGTACATAATAAATCATTAAGATTACTCATTACACCAGCCCTACTATCCTTTATCGTAGCTTGTATCTATTTGGTAATGACCAACGTGCAAGCTGAAGGAAGGTATTCTTTTGAAAATTTATCAAGATCAGCCATTATTATCTCTGATTACTTATACAGGCAAAGTATAGATCAAAGCGGATCAGCTTTTAAATTAAGTACGACCTTTGACGGCTCGCTCTTAAGTATCATAAAACTAATGCCAGAAGCTCTGTCTACAGTTCTTTTTAGACCTACATTACTCGAAGCAAGAAACCCTCTGATGCTTATTTCTGCACTAGAAAATACTTTTTTATTATATTTAACATTTAGAGCATTAAGGCTTTCTTTGAAAAAAACAAAAAACAAACGCCTGATAAAACACAATGGAATCATCTACGCTTGCCTTGCTTTTACAATGATACTAGGCTTGGGCACTACCATTGCTACGGCTAATTTAGGATCACTTTCAAGGTACAGGGTCCCCTTTTTGCCGTTTTTTATTTGTGCTTTGTTTATTATCATTGAAAAATCAAAAAAAAGGATCAAAGAAAGTCATAAACAAAATGTTAGCTAAGCCCATAGTCTATGGTAAATAGACCATAAGTTTTGACTAATTAACAATTTAAATACTCAAACATACTAATACTTAAACACATATTAAACCACAACATTAACAGTTCTACGTTGAAAGTTATTGGTTTAGCTCATAAGAGAATGATCATAATGACGCAAACCGCATGCCGCATAGCGCAAAGTTTTTTCAACTTGAACACTCGAATACACGAACACTTGAACACATACATTTTAAACACATGAAACGAATACTCTTAGCATTATCATTATTACAAATAGGATTACTTTCGGCACAGTTCGATACAAACAATAAGAAAGATTTTTTAGTTACTGTATCTACAGATTTTGGAGAGATGTCTCTACTGTTGTATGATATCACACCAAAACACAAAGAAAACTTCATCAAATTGGCTAGAGAAGGTTTCTTTGATGGCACTACCTTTCATAGAATAATAGCTGGGTTTATGATACAAGGTGGCGATCCAAATTCAAAAGATGACAATCCCTACAATGATGGTCAAGGCGGACCAGGCTATACTGTACCCGCAGAATTTGATGCTAAGCTTATTCATAAAAAAGGAGCTTTGAGTGCTGCAAGAAAAGGAGACTTTGCCAACCCTCAGAAAGCCTCTAGTGGCTCACAGTTTTATATTGTACAGGGGAAGAAATATGGTGAATCCGAATTGCACGATATGACTCATCGTACTGGCGCTGAATATACAGACGAGCAAAAAGAAATATACAAAAATATAGGAGGAACCCCCTTTTTAGATAAAAACTATACCGTTTTTGGTGAAGTAATCAAAGGGTTGGAAGTAATAGATAAAATAGCCAACCAACCCAAAGGTAGAAACGACAGACCCAACAAAGACATAAAAATGAAGGTGAGCGTTTCGGAAATCGATAAGAAAAAAATCACCAAAATGACAGGCTTTAAGTTTCCTTCTAAATCTTAAACCATTTCTTTTCAAGTAGCGAATTGATTAAGATCAATAACCCTAGCGTGATGAATGGGATACTTAACCACTGTCCCATATTCATGCTCATATCTTTTTCAAACGCTACTTGTACCTCTTTGGTAGTCTCCCACACTATCCTCAGCCCAAAAACATAAATCAAGAAAATACCAAAAATCAATCCTTCTGGAGTTTTCGTCTTAAATTTGTAATAGATAGCCAATAATATAAAAAACAAAATCACACAAGAAAAAGATTCATACAACTGCCCTGCATGCCTTGGCACTAAAAAAACGTCAAAAGAAGCTTCCCAGTCTGATTTTTTTTTCTTTACAGTCACCGTTGGTCTAGTCCCAAATAACTTGATATGATGATCTTCCGTATTGGGACTATTCTCTATCCTATTCAATAAACTAAAAGCTTGTGTCTCCACCATTTTGGCTACAACCGCTTTATTCGCAATACTGGAATGAGCATTGATATCGAAAATAAGCTTCGCTTTTGGGTACCTAAAACCATCCACTATAGTATCAGAAGAAGACTTTTGATAAGACACATCATTGACCAATTGCATCGTATTGTACAAACTTCTTTCCGTATTTTTGACAAATGCAAAACTATAATTACTCTCATTTGGCTTACCTATTATTTCTGAGTTCATCAAATTGCCAAAACGGATAAATGCTCCTGCCAGTGCTGCCCCTATGACAATACGATCCATCAACCAAAAAAAACTTTTTGGTTTAAATTTTCTTACATATAGTATCATTCTAACGATAATACCCACAGCAGCACCATGACTGGCGAGACCACCTTCCCAGATATAAAATATTTTGATCAAATCTTTACTATACACATCCCAGTCATAAAAGAAACAATGACCAAGCCTTGCTCCTAGTATGGTAGATACTATCATATAAACGGTAAGAGATTCTGCGGCTTTTTTATCAATACCTTCTTTATCGTACACCCAAAGCATTATTTGCTGTCCTATGATAAAGCTCAAAGCCCATAACAAACCATACCACCTAACTTCTCTTTCTCCAAAAAGCTTAAATATAGAAGGATCAACATCCCAAAGTATATAATTCAATAATCTCATGATGCCCCGAAGTTTATAAAAAAGAACGACTATAGAAAGAAAACTCTATTATTTTTATTTTGTTAAAAACGATTCTTAAAGGCTTGACATATAAACTAAATACTAGACAATGTATCCATTCGGTAAACCACGTGTTATGTTTTAGCTTTTCTTGATCTTTCGCTAAATACTTTCTATGGCTAAAGCTTTTAGCAGTTGGCTTTTTTAGCGAAAAACTGGAAAGCGCATGAGGATGGTTAAACATAAAACTTAGAACGTTAAACTTAAAACATATATAAGCACATAAAACCCACACAGCGGGAGCGAAAACACGGTAAAAAACCAACATCAGTAGTTCATTCAAGCTAGTGGAATGTAGGAAATAAAAAAATAAACTTCATCAGAGGTGCTATAAATCACTGTTATACGCAATTTGTTTCACCCTTTAATAAACATGAAAAATCACCATTTATATCGCTTATATATACCTAAAAGCAATCAAGGAATTAACATTTATAGTAACTAAAAAGCACAACTAAACTAATCCTCAATAACTAAGTATTACCATATTCACAAATTAATGACTATTTTGCATGAGGTATTTTAAGATAGCTATGAAATATTTTTTACAATTAACAATCTTTCTTCTTTGTTTTGAGGCAAGTATTTATGCCCAATCAGTAGGCATAGGAACTACCGAGCCAAATAAAAACGTTGCGATACTTCACATCAAAGTACCAAAGCCAAACACCCACCCGCAAGGAATGATCTTGCCACAGCTAAGCACAACACAGCTCAATAATATAGCCATATCAAACACAGACAATGATGTCAATGGTTTGCTAGTATATGATAGTACCGAAAACAAAATAAAGTATTACGACATCAGTAGGAGCAAATGGGTAAGTGTAGATACTTCATCCAAAATTAGCCCTTGGGAATATATTTCACCTACCATCATTCACTACACAGACTCTATAGGCATAGGCACCACATCTCCAGCAAGCAGATTGCATGTACAAGGGAATATCACTACTGACTCACTCACAGCAGACTCTTTATACATCGGCAATCTAGGTAGTACAGGTCAAGTACTCACCTCCTTCGGCCTTAATAAGTCTGCCCAATGGACTACACTCCCGTCCCCCATCTTCGACACACTCAATCAGACCCTATACACTCCATCCTCCGAAATACAAGAACTGGACTTTGTGATAGGCAGTAGCCAACTAAACAATATCACTTCTACTTCCACAGATGAGTCACGACTATTTTTTGATAA
>WTJX01000157.1 GCA_011524675.1 Cytophagales bacterium | reverse complement strand
GTGTTTTGAAGAGAGCATGTTTTTAACCTAATGTATAAAACATGCTCATAGTATTTTCTTCACTAGACGTTACCTAAAAACAAGTACCCAGCGTAGGCAATTGCTCTGTGGTCAATGCAGAACCTATGCTGAAATCAGTACAAGAAGTTACATTGATTGTATTCCAAGCAGAAAGGTCTTTGTTAAAAGCGGATGCTCCATTAAACATCCAGTCCATATATATTACCTTACCTACATTCCAAGTAGATATGTCTTGATTAAAAGCCGATGCTTCCCCAAACATAAAAGACATATTTGTTACGTTGCTTACATTCCAAGCAGATATGTCTTGATTAAAAGTTGTCGTATTATAAAACATGTCACCCATATCGTTAACTTTACTCACATCCCAAGCCGAAATATCTTGATTGAAAGCTAATGCAACAATAAACATTCCCTTCATATTAGTTACGTTACTTACATCCCAAGCTGAAATGTCTCCATTGAAATTTTCTGTAAAACCAAACATTTCTGTCATATCAGTTACACTACTTACATCCCAAGCTGAAATATCTTGATTAAATATAGTAGCATAAAAAAACATCCAAGCCATATTAGTTACTTTGCTTACATTCCAATCCGAAACATCTTGATTGAATAGAGAGGCTTCAAAAAACATAGCTTCCATTGAAGTTACGTTACTTACATCCCAAGCAGATAAACTAGTGTTAAACAAAGGGCAAGCATAGAAGACACTATCCATATTTGTAATAGTACTTACATCCCAAGTAGATAAATCCCCATTGAAATTAGTACCTGCAAAACACTGTTTTAGCGTAGTGGTTTCGCTCAAGTTTGGAGCGTCTGTAGCTCCAAAAGTACTTAGGTTTGGACAGTCGGAAAAATATCCTCCACCATTGCCTAGAGCAATATTTCCCCATTGCTCCACAGAGACAAACAAATCCTTGGAGGTTGGTTTTTTAGAAAAATTGAAGCCTTTGAGTCGTGTTCCACTAATCGTAACTGTTTTTTCTCCTGCTTCGAGATAAGTGTGTTGAGCATCGGGGTCGTCATATGCCTTTACTTCTTCAATGGTCCCGTCTCCCCAATCTACGGTAAAGGCATATTCTGTAAGGTCTTCGGCTGTACTTTCATAAAGTGGCAAACGTATTGTTTTTACATCGCCTACTATCCATTTGGTTATAAAGTTGTTGACTGTTGAATTTTCTATTAGCTCAGTAGAGGAAGTATTTACTATAATAGGGATTTCTAGGGTCATATCTGGATTACTAGTGTTTTCAATGAAAATAGTGTCGCTTGCACTTTGGTGATTTAAAAGAGCTCTATTGACAACTACCTCTATGGTGGTGATACCGTTCTCTTCTGTTTGATAGATCGAAATCCATTCGGGTAAGTCATTTTCATTTATTTCCCAGTTCAATTCTCCTTCCGTCCCTATATTGGTCAAATTAAAATTGAGGCTCACGGCTTCATTTCCAAAGTTGAGAGCATTGTTAGAGTCAAAATCATCAGATGCAGCATATAGAATGGGTGTATTTGCCTTGAGCAATATATTTAGAGGACTTTGTTTGTCTGCCTCTACAATTAATTCAATATTTTCTCTTTTTTCATACCAGTCATGAGAAAAGGATAAGGAATAAGTGCCTTTTTTTACCTCTTCAAAATAAAATTTACCTTCATTGTCTGTGAATTTTGATCCAAAAGTGCTCAGTACCTCTACGTTTTTTACAGGGATACTAATATTATTGGTGGAGTCTATCACGGTCATAACTGTACCTTCAATCGTTCCCCGTGTTGGTTCTGGTTCATCTCTTGTTTTCTCACATGCTGTACAGGTTAAAAACAAAAGGAGGTAAAAAATAAAATATTTCATGTTAGTATGGTGTGTTTAACAAGGCTTTACGTGACTAAGTACAAAATCTTAGTTATTCATAGCTTTCTTTAAGTCTAAAAAATGGGCTCGTGTATCTCACAAGACTTTTTATTTAATGACAAATTAAGCTTCTTTTGAAGGTGAAGTTATGTTTTTTTAGGGATTTCTTTCGGAATTCTTATTTTTGAACTGTTGTTTTATGTTTGTAACAAAGTCTTACAGTGTATGAAACGAAAAATAAATCTGCCTTAGAAGGCGTGTAAACAGATATCAGTATATTGTGGGGGAAGGTGTCTTGATTTATTGATTGCTTAAAATAGTACGAAGTACAAAGAATGATACTTTAGAAAGATAGTGTTATTCTTTGTACTTCGTACTTAATGTAGGCTTTTGTAAAAAGTAGGATAGTGTGATTTTAGGTGAACTAGCTTCTTATCTAAAATGCTTACATAGCATCTAGCTTATCATTCAAAGATTTGCGGTATTCACTCGGGGTCTTCCATCTTCCTTTTTTGAATACTTGTCTTCCAAGGTCTTTTCCTTGACGGATTTTCTTTTGCTCATCGACAGGCAACTGTATAATGTCACTACATTCTTGTGAGCAGCAATTGTTGTATTTCTTTTTGCAGTCATCACATTGGATGAATAACAAATGACAAGCATCATTTTTACAATTGGTATGAGTGTCGCAAGGCGTACCACATTGATGACACCTGCTGATGATGTCGTCTGAGATGCGCTCTCCTAGTCGTTCGTCAAAGACGAAGTTCTTTCCTATGTATTTGTTTTCAAGTCCTTTTTCTTTGACATCTTGAGCATACTTGATGATGCCGCCTTCTACTTGATATACTTGTTTAAAACCTTTATGCTTGAAGTAGGCACTTGCTTTTTCGCATCGTATGCCTCCAGTACAATACATGATGACAGGAGAATCTTCTTTGCCCTTAATCATTTCTTCTGCCATAGGCAAGGCATCACGAAAGGTATCTGCATCAGGCAATAATGCCCCTTTGAAATGACCTACTTCTGTTTCGTAGTGATTGCGCATGTCTATCACTACTGTGTCTTCTTGCTCTGTGAGCTTATTAAATCCTTCTGCGTCCAGATGAGTACCACCGTTAGAAGCATCAAAAGTATCGTCATCTAAGCCATCAGCTACAATTTTTTTTCTTACTTTGACAATGAGTTTAAAGAATGATTTACCGTCATCGTCCACGGCAATGTTCAAACGTACTTGATCTAAAAAGTCGATGCTGTACATACGTTTTTTGAAGTCTTCTAGCAAGTCTGTATTGACGCTTACTTGTCCGTTGATGCCTTCTTTGGCAACATAGACACGCCCCATGACCCCTATTTCGTTAAAGAGTTGAAAGAAATGATCTCGAAAGGCTTGTGGATCTTTGATTTGATGATATTTGTAAAAAGACAAGGTAGTACGTTCTTCGCTACTTTCCTGCATCTTTTTTTTGAGGACGTTTTTGTCTATTTTATTGTACAGTTGCATGCTATACGGGTTTAGAGCCAAGCCGTTTATAATAAGCTAATAGGCATTGAAAAAAATAATTTTATGTAGTTACAAAGTTAAGATTTTTTTGAAAAGGAGAAAAGAGAGGTGGCAGAGGTTTCAAAATAGGTAGGGAAGACCTAATGTATGCTATGGTTGAGAATTCTAATAGAAATCTTGATTTGTATGATGGTGATGTCAACTTAAACCAATATTTTTGGTTTTATTATTATTAATGGAAGCATTTGATGTGTTTTATGAAAAACGGTTTCATTTTTTTTATAGTGTTTTTTTTCTTTTTCATAGCCTGTGAGAAAAGAAGGGATGAACCAGAACCAACACGGGGGACGATTGAAGGTACGGTAATGTCAGTAATAGATTCTACCAACAATATTAGCATCCCTGTAGGAAACGTACAGGTAAGTAGTACTTTTGGATCAAGGCGCACTGATGATGAAGGAAAGTTTTACTTTGAAGAAATAAAAGAAGGAACTTATTTTATTTCTTTTACTCATGACTGGTATCAAGCGAAAGAGAATTTTGAATTGCATGTAGAGGCAGACAAAAAAAGACCGCTAGAGATATTACTCAAAGCAAATACCCCTATTTTACATGCTGCATCTGATGATTTTGATTCTACCAATGCTCTTAACTTTGGAGATGAGGCCATTAGCCTTAATTTTAATTTGAGCAATGTAGGTACAGAAGGTGAGCTGAATTGGGAAATAAATGAAGATGACTTTCCTGAATGGTTTTCAATCAATCAAATAGAAGAGAATGGTGTTACTACCATAGAAGTAGTCATCAATAGAGCACTTTTGAATCACCAAAGCGCAAGCGACACCATTTTTATCGAAAACACTGATAATCCAGACATGACCCTAGAAATCCCTATTGTAGTAAACCCTTCCTCCACTGAGCTAATAGAAAATTCAGAAGTCAATGGTTTTATTACCAAATGGGTAATAGGTGATATAAAAACAATTCGCTTACCACTTTATGAAAGTACGCTGGAAGACCCCACAGAATATGCCTTTACCGTAGATTGGGGAGACGGTACCATTGAAGAAGTAAGAGCCTATGACGACCCCGATGCTCAACACACCTATCTTGAAGCAGGAGAAAAAACCGTAAAAATTTCTGGGACACGACTCAAAGGCTTCAATTTTTCTAAAAAACCAACATCCAAAGATTTGTTTGTCTCTGTAGAGCAATGGGGAAATATTGCCCTTGGTAATGGAGGAGGATATTTTTTCGACTGTCCAAACCTAAGCACTTTTGGAGCTACAGACGCACCCAATTTGAGTGAAACCACTACGCTGAAAAAGTGCTTTGCAAATTCTGATTTCAATGGTGATTTATCTGCTTGGGATGTAGGTACTATTACAAATATGGATAGTCTTTTTGCTTCTTGTATGTCATTTAACCAAGACATCTCTACTTGGAATGTGAGTAATGTTACTTCTATGAGTCATATATTTGTAAGAGCATATGTTTTTAATCAGGACATTTCCTCTTGGGATGTAAGCAACGTTACTGATATGAGTGGGATGTTTTTTAGTACATCTGCATTCAATCAAGACATTTCTTCATGGAATGTAAGTAAGGTAACAGATATGAGCGAAATGTTTCTAGAAGCAACAGCTTTCGATCAAAATATTTCCTCTTGGGATGTAAGCAACGTTACTGATATGAGTTGGATGTTTTCTTATGCTACTGCATTTAATCAAGACATTTCGGATTGGGATGTAAGTAGTGTAACTGATATGGCAGAAATGTTTGGTTTTACAGTAAATTTCAATAGAGATATTTCTTCTTGGGATGTAAGTAGTGTAACTAATATGAGGGGAATGTTTCTTGAAGCATCAGCTTTCGGTCAAGATATTTCGACTTGGAATACAATTAACGTTACTTCTTGTTCTAATTTCGATGCAGGGTCTGCATTAACCGCTGAGGAACTCCCCACAGCTGGATATTGTTTTATTGATGCCTCAGAAATGAATGGTTTTGTAAGCAAGTGGATATTGGACGACGCGAAAACGATTCGCTTACCTCTCTATGAAAGTACAGTCGAAGACCCTACAGCATATGACTTTATAGTGAACTGGGGAGATGGTACGACTGGAGAAGTAACAGCATATAATGACCCTGATGCTCAACACACATATACCATAGCTGGAGAAAAAACCATTAGTATTACAGCAACAAAGCTCAAAGGCTTCAATTTCTCAAAAGCCCCAACTTCCAAAGATTTATTTGTCTCAGTAGATCAGTGGGACAATATCGCTTTGGGCAATGGAGAGGGCTATTTTTCAAACTGCCTCAACCTAGGTACTTTCGGAGCTACAGACGCACCCAATTTGAGTGAAACCACTACACTGAAAAAGTGCTTTGCAAATACTGATTTCAACGGAGACTTATCCGCTTGGGATGTGAGCACTATCACTACTATGGATAGTGCGTTTAGTTTTTGTTTCTCATTTAACACTAGTTTATCTTCTTGGGATGTAAG